>JBDSIW010000508.1:0-3735 GCA_039917795.1 Verrucomicrobiota bacterium
CGTCGTGAACAAATGGGACTTGGTCGCGGAGAAAGTGGCGGAACGGCGCGAGGAAGAGATCGAGCGGCGAGGAAAGAAGAAAGTCCGCGACGACACGACCAAGCGCATGACCACCCTTGCCGAATTCGCCGAATGGGTGCAGCGGCAATTATTTTTTCTGGATTTCGCGCCCGTGATTTTCACGTCGGCCAAATCCGGCTTCCACTTGGAACGCTTGCTCGAATCGATCCGTTACGTCGCCGCGCAACTCGAGCAAAATGTTCCCACGGGAATTTTGAATCGCACCTTGAACGACGCGATCATTCGCAAGCAACCGATCAGCGCCTCGGGCAATCGGTTGAAATTCTTCTACGCCACGCAGGTCCGCCAGGCACCGCCCACGTTTCTATTGTTCGTAAATCGCGACGATGTTTTCTCGGATCAGTACGCGAAATATCTGGCGGGCGAAATGCGCAAGGCCTTTGGCTACGAAGGTTGCCCAATCCAATTGGTGCCGAAGCCGCGTCCGAAAACGATCGAGCCGAAACGGAAATGGAAATCCTCTCCTCGCGGCGCGGAAAAGCGGTGAAAAAAGTTGTTCACAAAGAGGTTCCCAAAAAGAATCTCGCCCTCGAAAAACTTCTAATTATTCCAGTCTTTTGCTGATTTTATCCGGCGAATAAGTGTTGGATAACTTTTTTTAAAAAAGTCCTTGATACCACCATATGTGGTGCTAGTGTTTCCCCCGCTCCCAATAGAATGGGTATTTGGGTGAATACCAAAAAGTCTATTTACTGCCAAAATTGGGAAAATGCGGGTTAAACGCCGGGCCGCCCGGTCAAAATTCCAAACCTCAGAGTCCAAACTTTTAATCGAACCAAAATATGATTGATGCCCGTGATCAAGTTGTCTCGTCCCCGAAAGCTCCGCCGCGTCGAAGTGTATCCGCTTCCCCGCGCAAAACTGCCAAGGCCACGAAAAAAGCCCTCCAATTAACGCGCGTGTTTAGCGACGCGAAAATCAAACCTTTCGATCAAATCGAATGGGAGAAGCGAACCGCCGAAATCACGGATGATTCCGGCAAAGTCATTTTCAAACAGGAAAACGTCGAGGTTCCCAAATCATGGTCGGTGCTGGCGACCAAGGTTGTTGTCTCGAAATATTTTTATGGCGAACAAAACACCCCGGAGCGCGAAACCTCGGTCAAGCAACTCGTTGGGCGGGTTTGCCGGACGATTGCTGATTGGGGCATCGCGGACGGATATTTCACGAAGGAAGACGGCGAAGTTTTTTTCGATGAATTGACCTGGCTCTGCGTGAATCAATTTGGCGCATTCAATTCGCCAGTTTGGTTCAACGTCGGGCTTTATCATCAATACGGAGTTGGCAAAAATTCTGCGCAAGGCAACTGGTTCTACAACTGCAAGACCCGACAAGCCGAGCGCGCGCCGACCCAATATGAATATCCACAGGGCAGCGCCTGTTTTATTCAATCGGTCCAGGACAACATGGAAAACATCATGCGCCTCGCCTATAGCGAAGCGATGCTGTTCAAGTACGGTTCCGGCACGGGAACCGATTTGTCACCCATTCGTTCCAGCCGCGAAAAGCTCAGCGGCGGTGGTCGCCCGAGCGGGCCGATGTCATTCCTGAAAGTTTATGACCAGGTCGCGAATGTGGTGAAGTCCGGCGGCAAGACGCGTCGCGCCGCGAAGATGAACACCTTGCGGGATTGGCACGGTGACATCGAAGAATTTATCGACGCGAAGCAGAAGGAAGAAAAGAAGGCGTGGGCGTTGATTGAGCAGGGCTACGACGGTTCCTATAATGGTGATGCGTATGGCAGTGTCATGTACCAGAATGAAAATCTCTCGGTGCGAGCCAGTGACGAGTTCATGCAGGCTGCGGTCGATGGGAAGGAGTGGTGGACGCGCAATGTGACCAGCGGAAAGCCCCTCCAGAAAAAAGACGCCAGCAAATTGCTCGACAAAATTGCGGAAGGCACATGGATCTGCGGCGATCCGGGCATGCAATACGACGGCGCGATTCAGAAATGGCACACCTGCAAAGGGACGGAGCCGATTCATTCCACCAATCCGTGCTCTGAATATGTTTTTCTGAACAACACCGCTTGCAACCTCGCTTCGTTGAACTTGATGAAGTTCAAACGCGAAGACGGCGTGTTCGACATCGAGCGTTTCAAATCGGCGGTGCGCGTTTTCATCACGGCCCAGGAAATCCTTGTGGATAATGCGAGCTATCCGACGAAAGAGATCGCGGAAAACTCGCACATTTTCCGGACGCTGGGATTGGGCTTTGCGAACCTCGGTTCGCTCATCATGAGCTATGGTTTTCCGTACGACTCCAACGAAGGCCGCGCTCTCGCTGGGGCGATCACAGCGGTTATGACAGGACATTCCTACGAGCAATCGGCGGAGATCGCCAGCGTGATGGGCTCATTCGATGGTTATACAGACACTCGTTGTTCCGGAGTGGAGAAGCCCGTCGCGAAGAGCAACGTCGAATCCATGCTCGGCGTCATCAAGCTGCATCGCGAAGCGGTCGAGCAAATTCAGCCAAGCAAGGAATTTACCTACCTTAAAGACGAAGCGCGACATTGCTGGGATCGCGCACTGGCCCGCGGAGCCCAGGTTGGCTATCGCAACGCGCAAGTAACGGTGCTCGCGCCGACCGGCACGATTGCGTTTCTCATGGATTGTGACACGACGGGAGTCGAACCCGACATCGCGCTCGTGAAGTACAAACTTCTGGCCGGCGGCGGAATGTTGAAGATGGTCAATCGCGGCGTGGGCGATGCCGCGCGTCGCCTCGGCTACAGCCAAAACCAGATTGCTGGAATCCTCGCGCACATCGAGAAACACGACACGATTGAAGACGTGTTGGAAAATGGCGCGGTCATCGCGAGCGGATTGAAACCCGAACACACGCCCGTCTTCGATTGCGCGTTCAAGGCTGCCAAAGGCAAGCGCAGCATCGGTTACATGGCGCATCTGAAAATGATGGGCGCGACGCAACCGTTCATCAGTGGCGCGATTTCAAAAACCGTTAATCTGCCGAACGAAGCCACCGTGGCCGACATTCGCGACACCTATCTCGAAGCATGGAAAATGGGATTGAAATGCGTAGCAATTTATCGCGATGGATCGAAGCGTTCCCAACCGCTCAACACCAAGCGAACAAATGAGGGTGCGGCCAACACGGAGCCGGATAGCTCGCGCGTCCGAGAACTTGAAAATGAGATTGCGCGCCTGCGCGACGTGGCCGGTCAACCGCTGCGCCGCCGTTTGCCGGACACGCGCTCAGCCATCACGCACAAGTTCGATATCGCCGGCCACGAAGGTTATTTGACCGTCGGCCTTTTCGCGGACGGCCAGCCCGGCGAATTGTTCATCACCATGGCGAAGGAAGGTTCGACCATCGGCGGATTGATGGACAGCATCGGGACGCTGACCAGCATGGCGTTTCAATACGGCGTTCCGCTCGAAGCACTCCTGCGAAAATTTGCGCACCAACGTTTCGAACCGTCTGGCTTTACCAAAAATCCGGAGATCCGCAACGCGGCATCGATCATCGATTACGTGTTTCGCTGGCTGGCGTTCAATTTCATTCCCGGCTATCGCGATGCCAACTCGGCGCTGACGAACCAACCCGAGTTGGTGATGCCGGGATTGGTTGAAGAAATGAAAAAGCAGATCAATCGCCCGGTCGCCGACCTTCCGCTCTCGGACGACACCG
>JBDSIW010000509.1:0-3986 GCA_039917795.1 Verrucomicrobiota bacterium
CCACCAGCCGATAATTGCACCCACCAGGATAGCCACCACCAAAACCCCCACTACTTTGCTTAAAATCGAACTGCGCATGAGGTGTTGTACTGGATGGTGACGGGCGGGTCAATTCACGCGAAGAATCTGTAGCGGCTCAATTTGAAAAGTTGGGGAGCGCGGCTGTGTTTTCCTCGACCAGCCGCAGCACGGTGAACACGCTGCGGCTGGACTGCGTCACAGCCGCGCTCCCGTCAAATTGGACCACTACCGAAGAATCCGGCTCCGTTCCCCGCGCCTCTCGGATTATTGCATTCAAGGAGGATTCTCTCGGAACTCATTTTGACTTCCACGCGACCCCCGTTGAAAGCGCCCGGCTTGGTTCGAGGGTCCCGTGAGTTGGAAAAGTTTGATTCCAGAAATTCTAAACTCTACGATTTCCCCATGCTTAATCCGCGACCCGTGCGCTTCGTTGCTTCGATTCTCTGTCTTCTCAATTCGCACCTCGCCGCGCACGCGGCGGACAGCAGCACAAACTTCCTCAGGCTTGAACCGCACGATCGCGTCGCTGTTGAGGCGATTCTCCCCGCTTCCGACGGTGCCGAGCTTGCGATGAAGAAATTTAGTTTGCCCGCCGGATTTCGCGCCAGCGTTTTTGCCGCCGAGCCCATGCTGGCCAATCCGGTTGCGTTTTGCCTCGATGAAAAAGGGCGCGTCTTTGTTTCCGAAACCCACCGCTTCAATACCAGCGTCCTCGATATCCGCCATTACATGCCGATGCTCGACGCCGACCTCGCCTGCCGCAAGGTCGAGGATCGGATCCCGATGTCGGAAAAGTTTTTTGGCCCTGCCGCAAAGGATTTGGCCATCGAAAGTGAAGTGGTCCGTTTTCTGGAAGATCGCGATGGCGATGGCCGCGCGGACTTTTCCTCGGTTTACGCAGACGGCTTCAACAGCATGCTTGATGGAATTGCATCCGGCGTTTTAGCGCACCATGGAAAAGTCTGGTTCGCGAACATTCCTGATGTAGTGGAACTCGACGGCATGGACAAAAACGGGCGTGCAAAAAACCGCAAAGTCTTCAGCCACGGTTATGGCGTGCGCTACAGCTACACCGGCCACGATTTGCACGGGTTGATTCTCGGCCCGGACGGTAAGCTTTATTTCAGCTTCGGCGACCGGGGCGCGAACGTGAAAACCAAAGAGGGCAACACGTTATTTTTCCCGGACGAGGGCGCGGTCTTTCGCTGCAACCAGGATGGATCGGGCCTCGAGGTCGTCCATCACGGGTTGCGCAATCCGCAGGAACTCGCCTTCGACGAGTTCGGCAACCTGTTCACCGGCGACAACGATTTCGATCACGGCGACCACGAGCGGTGGGTTTACGTCGTCGAGGGCGCCGACAGCGGATGGCGCGTCGGCTATCAGCATCCGCCGCTCGGTTACGACAACGTCCCGTGGATGCTGGAAAAACTTTGGGTTCCGCATTTTCCCGGGCAGGCGGCTTACATCGTTCCGCCGATTGCGAACATCGACGACGGCCCGTCGGGTTTGACTTACTATCCGGGGACCGGAATGCCCTCGAAATTCGACGGGCACTTTTTCCTCTGCCAATTTAAAGGTGAAGTCACACGCAGCGGAATCCGGACCTTTTCTGTCGAGCCGCGCGGCGCGAGTTTCGAGTTGGTTAATTCCGAGCCATTTCTCTGGAATGTTGAGGCGACGGATGTTGATTTTGGGCCAGACAGCCAACTTTATCTTTCCGATTGGGGCGAAGGCTGGGAGCGCAACCGCAAAGGCCGCATTTATCGAGTCGCCGAAACCAACGCCATTCGCGCGCCGGTCGTCGCCGAAACAAAAAAACTGTTGGCAGAAGGATTCGAGAAAACCTCGCAGCGCGATTTATTGAAATATCTTTCGCACGCCAACATGAAGGTTCGCCTCGAAGCGCAATTTGCCCTCGCGGATCTCGGGCAGAAAAGCGCCGCCAACCTCATTAAACTGGCTGCTTCCCATTCTTCGGACCCACGCGCGCGCCGCCACAGCATTTGGGCGCTAGGGCAGATCGGCCGGAACGACGCGAAAACTTTGCAGGCATTGCTTCCGTTGCTCGGCGATGCCGATGCCGAGATTCGCGCGCAATCCGCCAAAGTTTTGGGCGACGAGCATTTTGGCGACGCGTTTGACGGACTGGCGCGCCTGTTGAAGGATTCGAGCCCGCGTGTGCGATTTTTTGCTGCGCAAAGTTTGGGCAAACTTAAGCGAACCGAAGCAGTCGAGCCTCTTCTCGTCCTGCTGCGCGACAACAATGACGGTGACATGTATTTGCGTCACGCCGCCGCCACGGCATTGGCCAAGTGTGCGAACACTTCCCAGCTTGCCACCGCTGCGAAAGACGATTCCGCTGCAGTGCGGATGGGCGTCCTTCTCGCGATGCGCCAGACGAGTCGCCCGGAAATCGCCGAATTCTTAAAAGATCGTGATGAACTTCTCGTCGTCGAAGCCGCCCGCGCCATCAACGACGTGCCGATCGCAGCGGCGATGCCAAAACTGGCGGCGCTGATTTCCGGCGGTAAACGATTTACTGCCGAACACGAAGTGCAATATCAGGCGTTGCAATTGCGCGTGGTGAACGCCAATTCGCGAATGGGATCGGAGGCCAGCGCGCTGGCTTTGGCATCGTACGCGTCGCAGGAAAACGCTCCAGCAGCGGCAGCCGCCGAAGCCGTTGCCGCTCTAGGAAACTGGGCCGATCCGGGGACGCGCGACCGCATCGTGGGTGTCTATCGCCCCTTCGATGGAGCGCGGGATTCGCGTTCGGCGTCAAATGCCTTGGGCGGCGTGATCGCTAAAATCCTTTCCGCGTCGAGCTCGGACCCGGTAAAGCTTGCGGCCATTGAAGCAGTAGAAAAATTGAAAATCATCGGCGCGGCGAATCCGTTGAATCAATTGTTCGTCGCGCAAACGGATCCGGAAAACATTCGCCTTGCTGCCCTGCAGGTGCTCGGAAAATTGGATTTTGCCGGGATCGCCGACACGGTGAAAGTTGCACAGGCCGACAAAAGCGAATTGATCCGCAAGGAAGCCAATCGTCTCGGCACGAAAATCGATCCGCAAACCGCCGTCGTCCAGATACGATCCGTTCTCGAAAAGGGATCGATTCCCGAAAAGCAGGGAGCCATCACGTCATTGGGAACCATCGCGAGCGGCGAGGCGGTTTCTGCTTTGTCCGGGTTGCTCGACAAATTGGTCGCGGGCGAACTCGCACGTGATCTGGAGCTGGAATTATTTGAAGCAGTGGCGAAACAAAATTCGCCCGAGTTGAAAGCAAAGCTTAAAAATTATGAGTCCAAGGCCAGCGGGCCGCTGGCAAAATTCCAGCAGGCGCTTTTCGGCGGCAACGCGGATGCGGGGAAGAAAATTTTCTTCGAACGTCCCGAGGCCTCCTGCGTCCGCTGTCACAAAATTAATAACGAGGGCGGCGATGTCGGGCCGGTCTTGACTGGCGTCGGCAGCCGGAAGCCGCGTGAATATTTGCTTGAATCAATGGTGCTTCCCAACGCGCAGATTGCGCCCGGCTTCGAATCTCTCTTGCTCACGATGAAAGATGGCCAGAGCTTCGCTGGCGTTTTCAAAAGTGAGAACGAAAAGGAACTGGTCATCAATTCGCCGGAAGACGGCCCGATCAAAATCGCCAAAGAGAATATCAAAACCCGCGCGCGCGGAAATTCGGGAATGGTGGAGGTCCTTGGCGAAATTCTTTCGAGACGCGATCTCCGCGACCTGGTTGAATTCCTGGCGGCCTCGAAATAAACCCGGCACAAAATCCTCACCCGGATTTTCGCGGCGGAAAAACTTTTGCCTTGATGGGTCTTCGATTCCGGGCAGCACCTCTTGGGCGAAGAGAGGTTCAGAAAAGCTCGCTGGCGTTTTGTTCCTTCGAAAGATTTTTTCCGCCCTCATAAAGGTTTTCCAGCTTCCCATGCGACCATTTCCGATGGCGAAAA
>JBDSIW010000510.1:0-7137 GCA_039917795.1 Verrucomicrobiota bacterium
GAGGGCGGGCATGGCAGCTTGGTTCATAATGCGAAATCAAATTGTTGTCGCCATGGCGATGGTTTGCGCCGGGATTTCCGGCCTACCCTTTCTCGCGAATGCCGCAACTGATTTGGATACGATCGGGCTGACCTTGTTGCGGATAACGGATCCGAGTCTGACGGGGATGGGGGTGCGTGTTGCGCAGGCGGAAGCGCCATTTAACGCCGAGGGGACGGCGTGGGAGGTTAATCCGTTCAGCATCGGACAACCCACCAACCTTTTCACCTACATTTCCGGGAACGGGAGCGCGTCAAATTTTCCCAATGACGTCGGCGTGGAGTCAGGCCACGCAGACGCGGTCGCATTGAATTTTTACGGCGCTTCCGGCGGGGTCGCACCGGGCGTGGCGCACGTTGATAATTTCGAGGCGGGTTATTTCTACCAGGCGAAGATCATCCTGGAAGATCCGATTCCGGCCAGGATCGTGAATCAAAGTTTTATCTTCAGCCCGAACAATCCCCCCCAGGCCACAGTGGACACTCTGTATGATAAATTTGCGGAGACGAATAATGTCCTGTTCGTTTCGGGCATCGGAAACGGCGGCCCGCCCAGTGCGCCCTCCACGGCTTACAATGGCATTGGCGTTGGCGCAATCGGCGGATCTTCAAGCGCGGGGCCCACCACGGACAATGGCCGTTCCAAACCCGACCTCACCGCGCCTGGCGGGGTGACCAGTTTTTCGACGCCATATGTAGCTGGCGCTGCGGCAGTTCTTCGACAAGCTGGATCGCGGGGAGACGGCGGGCCCGGCACCACGAATTCCGCAGCCGATATCCGGACGATTAAGGCTCTTTTACTCAATGGCACGGTGAAGCCTGCCGGTTGGACACACACCGCCACCGCCCCACTGGACACCCGGTACGGGGCGGGCGTATTGAACGTTTTTAATTCCTACAAACAATTGGCGGCCGGGCGAACGCCCTTCAACGAGAGCACTTCACTAGCGCACGGCAGCGTTCACCCGGCCGGGCGCAATCCATTGACGCTTGCGCAAACCGGCTGGGATTTTAACACCATCTCCAGCTCCGTGAACCTGGACAAAGTGAATCATTACTATCTGGATTTGCCGGCTAATGGCGCGAACGGATTCACGGTGACGGCAACTTTGGTATGGAACCGGTCATTCGGACAAAGCAGCCCGAACAATCTGGATTTGTTTCTCTATGACACGGCGACGGGAACCGCCGTGGCCTCAAGCGTGAGCACGGTTGACAATGTCGAGCACATCTATTTCACGAATCTGGTGGCGGGTCATTACGATCTCCAGGTCTTCAAACCGGGTGGGCTGGGCAAATCGGTCACAGATACTTATGCGCTGGCCTTTGCCGCCTTCCGCGTCGCGCTCGACATTGCGAAGTCCGGGAGTGACGTGGTAATCACGTGGCCGATTTTCCCCGCGGGATTCAGACTGGAGACCACGCCCAATTTGAATCCGCCGGTAGCGTGGACGGAATCGTCCTGGCCGGCTGTGACCACCACCAATGAAAATCGTGTCACCATTCCCGCGCCGGGAGCTTCGCAATACTTTCGACTCGTCAGCCCTTGATCGAACGTTTTCATCGCGTCGTGCGTCAAACGCAGTATAATTTCGTTCCATGAGGAAAGGCTTGTTGCAATTCGGCTGGTTGATTCTCGCGCTGGGATTTTTTTCCGTCCGAGCCACTGCTGCCGCCCCGATTGTCTGGAACGAAAAGCAAAAGACCTTCGACGCGGATATCTCGAGCATTGGCCTGCGCGATTTGCTGGCCAGGATTTCTCAGGCGACCGGTTGGGAGGTTTACATGGAGCCCGGGAGTGCCTTTTCGACCTCGGCAAAATTCAAGAATCTTTCCCGGACTGACGCGCTCCGGATTTTGCTGGGAAACCTGAGCTTTCAAATCGCGCCGCAATCGAACTCCGTTCCCAAACTTTTCGTGTTTCGAACCGGCGCTGAGAATGCGACGCAATTGGTGCGCGCGGAAAAGCACATTGAGATTCTGGGCAAAAACAAAATTATCCTGAATCATCTGATCCTGACGTTGAAGCCGGGATCCGGCGAAAACATCAACGCACTTGCCCAGCAGCTCGGGGGAAAAATTATCGGCAGAGTTGAAGGAACGGATTCGTACCTCCTAGAGTTCACGGACGAAGCGGCGGCAAAGGCTGCTCGCGAACAATTGGCCCGCGTGGATGGCGTGGCCTCGGTGGATTCCAATTATTCAGTGGATCGCCCCGCGCCGGTTTCAATTGCGGGGGTCGATCGGTCGGTGAGCAATTCTCCTTTCACTCTCAAACCGGGCGTTGGCGGTGGGGATGGAAAACAAATCGTGATCGGAATGATCGACACGGCCGTCCAGCAGTTGGCGGCCAACATGCAGGGATTTTTGCTGCCGAGCATGTCGGTGGCCGGAGAAGCTCATCCCGATCCGGGCAATCCCACTCACGGCACCGCGATGGCTGAATCCATGTTGTTTGGCCTCAACAGCACCGCGCCACAGGGCCAGGCCAGCTCCGTGAAAATTCAAGTCTGGGATGTTTACGGCGATAGCCCGACTACAAGTACTTTCAACATCGCCAACGGGATTGTCCAAGCCGTGAACAATGGAGCGAATATTATTTCCGTTTCTTCAGGGACAGATGGCAACAGCGATTTTCTCGAAACGCTGACCAAGCAGGTCACGGACAAAGGCATCCCGATTATTGCCGCTGCCGGAAATCAACCGGTGACGACGCCGGTGTATCCTGCGGCCTACTCGGGGGTGATTGCGGTGACCTCCGCCCAGGATCAGCGCGGCACGATTGCTTCCTACGCCAATCGTGGCGATTTTGTGGATATCATTCTGCCGGGCGGCTCGGTCTTTCCGTTTAACGGACTTTCTTTTTATGCGAATGGAACTTCGGTTTCCACCGCGCTTGCGAGCGGAATGATGGCGGGTCTCGCTGAGTCCACGCGGCAGTCGCCCGCGCAATTGGTGCCCACTTTCACCCGCACACTTGCCTTCAAACGGTGATGAATCGAAATGCGGCTTGCAGGGCTTTTCTCCTGCATTAACCTTCTCACGTGCCTTGGTGGACCGACAAATTTTCGTTTGCTGTCGCTGTGCTTTTTTACGGAATCAGCATGGTTTACTCGGTATTTCTCTGGAGAAAAGGTTTTCGCCAGGACAACCGCGTCAATTATTTCATGCTGCTGGCCGCCGCCATCTTTCACACCACCGCGATGTTTCAACGTGGGTTCTCCCTCGACCGCTGCCCGGTGAACAATCTGTTCGAGGCAACGATGTTCGTCACTTGGACCATGGTGGTCGCTTATCTGGTTTTTGGAATCTGGTCCAGGCTCCGGTTTCTCGGCGCGTTTGCGTCGCCCATCCTTTTCGCCATCGGTGTTTTTGCTTTGATGCCGAGCCTCGATGTCCGGGGTGCGAAGCCGGAATTTAGCGGCGGTCTGGTCAGCCTTCACGCCACGTTGATTCTTTTGTCGTACGGGGCGTTTGGCTTGAGTTCAATCGCGGGAATCATGTACGTCACCCAGGAACACGATTTGAAATTTCATAAACTCCGCGCCGTTTTTTCCCGGCTTCCGCCCATTGAACGCCTGGAGAAAGTGATGAACTGGCTGCTGGTCGCAGGTTTCATTTTATTGACTCTTGGATTGACGCTCAGCCCGTTTTTGTTGAAGCAGAAATTTCATGTCTATTTCAACAGCGATCCAAAACTTATTTGGTCGATAGTCGTCTGGGTGATTTATCTGGTGCTTCTCTTGATGCATGGCCGGTTCGGGCAAGGCGGCCGGCGCTTCGCCTGGGGAGCGATCGGAAGTTTCGCATTCGTTCTGCTGACATTTTGGGGAGTGAACCTGTTGTCACCGGCGCACCAATGAATATCTGGATGCCCCGAAATTAACTATGCCCATCGTCGTCATTGGACTCAGCCACCGTTCTTCGCCGGTCACGGTGCGCGAACGGTTCGCCTTTGCCGAAACGGTGATTCCCGACGCCCTCAAAAAAATCCGAGAGAAGGGTCTTGCGGATGAAGCGGTCATTCTCTCCACCTGCAATCGCGTTGAGATCTACGCGGCGACGCAGCGGAATGAGCGCGAGGTGTCCCAGGCGCTCCAGCAGTTTTTGCTCGATCACCAGAATTATTCCGAGCCGCTCAACGGCGAGATTTATCGCCTGGGCGAACCGCAAAGCCTCGAACACCTTTTCAAAGTCGCGTCCGGACTCGACTCCATGGTGCTGGGCGAAACCGAAATTCTCGGCCAACTCAAGAAGGCCTATGACCTGGCGCTTAAACATCAACACACCGGCAGTCGTTTGAACAAAGCCTTTCAACGCGCCTTCAACGTGGCAAAACAGATTCGCACGGATACCAATATCCAACGCGGCAGCGTGTCCGTCGGATCAGTGGCCGTGGAGCTGGCGGAAAAGATTTTCAACTCGCTGAGCGACCGTCAGGTCATGGTGATTGGAGCCGGGGAGACGAGCGAAAAAACTGCGCGAGCCCTTCTTTCCCGTGGCGCGCACAGCATCATCGTCTCAAACCGTTCCCACGAACGCGCCGTCGCGCTTGCTGCGGAACTTTCCGGGCGGGCCGTGCACTTTGACAACTGGGCCGATGAATTCCCCAAGATCGACATCGTGATCAGCAGCACCGCCGCCCCGCATTACGTCCTGGACCGCGCCATACTCGAGCCGCTGATGAAGCTCAGGAAGAATCGCTCCCTGCTCTTGATCGACATCGCCGTGCCGCGCGACATCGAGCCTGAAGTGAATTTTTTGGAAAACGTTTACCTCTACAATATCGATGACCTCCAGGCGATTGCGGACAATTATCTCAAACAACGGCGCGAAGAAATTGAAGGTTGCGAAAGGATCATTCGGGAAAAAGTGAAGAGCCTGTTGCAACTTTCAAAATCCGCGAACGCCCCGGTTCACGATGGGCAACTTGCGTTCGAATAGGTGCCGCGTGTCGTTTGCCCCAGTCGGAATTGAAATGAGCTCGAAAAAAACTTTTTGCATCGCCACCCGTGGAAGCGCCCTCGCGCTGGCACAGGCAAATTTTATATTAGGCGAATGCAGGCGGCATTTTCCTCTGGAGCAATTCGAACTTAAAATTATCAAGACCACCGGCGACAAACTCCAGACCGCGTCGCTCTCGCAGCTTGACTCGACCTTGCCCCGCGGTCTGTTTACCAAGGAAATCGAGGATGCGCTCTTGAGCGGTGAGGCCGACCTCGCCGTCCATAGCCTCAAGGATCTTCCCACAATTTTGCCCGATGGTCTAAAGCTTGGCGCAGTGGGCGAGCGCGCGGACGTCCGGGATGTTTTGATTTACAGGAAATCCGAACGTGGAACCCCAGATCCGAAAATGGAGATTCGCGATTTGCCTCGCGCCGCAATCATCGCCACCAGCAGCACGCGGCGCAGTGCCCAATTGCTGGAACAGAGGCCGGATCTTAAAATCGTCCCGATCCGCGGCAATGTGGGAACCCGACTCCAAAAACTGGGGGATTCAACTGAGATTCTTGGAATCGTCTTGGCCGCCGCGGGGTTGGAGCGACTTGGCTTCGCAATCGATGTGAACGGATTTTTATATGGAGGCGGAATTCCCGCCGGCCTGCGCGCAACTCAAATTTCGACGGAAGAGATGCTCCCATGCGTCGGGCAGGCCGCACTGGGAATCGAAGTTCGGGAAAACGATCCGCGCATCGAAAACATTTGTGAAAGGCTGAACGACCTGGAGACCTGGCATTGCATCACGGCGGAGCGTTCATTCCTCCGCGCCATGGGCGGCGGGTGCCAGAGCCCGGTCGGTGCCTACGCCGAAGCCGTTCGAGGGGAGTTGACGATGCGCGTCGTCTCCTTCGTGGGCGGATCAGCCAAATACGCGCAGGGCAAGGAATCGGTCGCCGAAGCGGTGGAACTTGGGCAACAACTCGCTGCGGAATTGCGGACGTGATTGCGTGGGCTCGAAGTTTGAATTTCTCAGTCGAGTTGCAGAAACCGGTAGAAACGTTGCGGAGAATTTGTCGCCGCTGTGTCCACGAAAATAAACGCGTTCGTCAGGCCGGAGTTGGTGCTGATGGAAATCCATTGAAGTAAGTCGTCAGAAACCTGCCCGACGTTGGTCGTTCCCGGCCTCATTTCGACGGCGAGTTGAAACCCGCCCTCCGCCAATTTTTGCGCGTTGGTGATTCTCAATCCTTGAAACAAATCACCCAAGTCGTTTGCGTTCTCGGCGTCGCCCAGGAAGGGACCGACGCCGAAAATTTCCTGCACAGTTCGCAACGTGGAGCTATGCGTGAAGAAACTGGAACTGGAGTAACCCGCGGCTCGCACGAACGGCGAGAGAACAATCATCCCGCTCGTCGCCTCGCCGGAAAGGGCGCACTCGTCCCACGTGATAAACAACGCGCCTCCGTTCGTGTAAGCGGCCGACGCGAGAATTTTGGGAATCTCCTGCGCGAGCCAATCGTCCGACTGCCGAACTGAATTGTAGGATGGCTCGCAGGCATCGTGTCCGCCGTGGCAAAGGTTTGGAGTAATGAAATTGTAGCGCGCGACCGTCTGGTTCGTGAGATCGGCAGCCAACTCGCTATAGGGCCGATTGTGCGCAATGCCGTATGCATTGGCGGGATCATTCGTGCCCGTCACATCGTCGAAGTAAACAAACGGATTGTGCTTGGGTGCGTAGCCATTGACCGCGGTCAGGGGCACTTCCAATCCGGTGATGTCTTCCTGGTACGTTTTCCAGGAAATCCCCGCCCGATCCAGTTGCACGGTCAGATGATTGGTCGTTGCCTGATGATTGAACGCCGGATCGTTGTTGTCTCTGACTCCGAAGTTGGTCCCAGCTTCCAGCCAGAGGTAATTCGGGAGGCTCGGGCGCAATCCGGGGGGATGATGATAATCCTCGCAGTGAGCCGCCGCCGGCAAAAGGGCCTGGTTGATGAAAGGAGCGTCCGGGCTGTTTTTGATTGCCGACCAATCCTGATTTTCCATCACCACGATGAAGACCGTCTGGATGGGAGGTAATCGTCCCGCGCTCGCCGGATTCGGCATCGTAGCCATCAACGCCCACGCCATCACACCTTGAATAAAAATTGGGGAGGAA
>JBDSIW010000511.1:0-2606 GCA_039917795.1 Verrucomicrobiota bacterium
ATTTTTTCCTCGATGAAGCCAGGGCTGTCACGATCGACGCAAGCAACAATGTCTATGTGACAGGAAATTCTTCCGGAAAATACGCAACCATTGCTTATTCGGGAGCCGGTGTTCCCTTATGGACTAATCGATACGGAATCGAGAACACGGATAGCGGAGCTGAAGCAATTGCGGTTGATTGCTGCAACGTTTACGTCACCGGGGATTACGCCACGGTTGCTTATTTGCATTCGGGAGTAGCGTTGTGGACTAATCGATATGACACGATGGATGAATCTTTCAATCAAATAAAAGCTCTCGCGCCTGATGGCCGAGGCAATGTTTATGTAACAGGCGGTTCCACCCCAAACGGGTCTTCTGCTTACTTGGATTGGATCACAATCAAATACATTTCTCGGCCCGGTTTGACGATAAGTTCCAAGCAGCCCGAAACGGCATTTCATCTTTCTCTCTCCGGTCGCTGCGATACGACTTATCGAATTGAGACCTCCAGTAATTTAGTGAATTGGGTGACGCTGACCAATTTTGCAAATTCAAATGTAAGTATGGAATTCAAAGATTTTGATGCCACCAATCTTATTCGTTTTTATCGGGCGGCATCGCCCTAGTCTGTGAAACGATTAAGCCTACCGCGCCAAGCGAAATAAATTTTAGGTTAAGCCGCTCGCCACTTTCGCGCGTTTCAAAACAGTTTGCGCCAGCGCTCGCGCTTTAGTCGCGCCGTCGGACAAAACTTTTTCCACGTAATCCAGATTAGCCGCCAGTTCCGCGCGCTTCGTTCGCGCAGCGGCGAAATGATTCCAGTAATTCTCGAACAACGCCTTCTTCAAATCTCCGTAACCCAATCCGCCCGCGCGCAATCGCGATTCAAAATCTTTTGCCACGTCAATTGGCGCGACGAGTTTCAACAACTGAATCGCCACATTCTTTTCCGCATCCGGTTTGGGTTCCTCCGGTGAACGACTGTCCATCACGAGCCCCATGATTTTTTTCCTCAACGTCTTTTCGTCGCCGAAAATCTCAATCGTGTTGCCGTAGCTCTTGCTCATTTTTTGGCCGTCGGTTCCAGGGACCGCCGCGACTTCATCGCGAATGCGGGGCTCGGGGATGACAAAAGTCTGGCCGTATTGCTCGTTGAATTTGATGGCGATGTCCCGGGTGACTTCGACGTGCTGTTTCTGATCACGCCCCACTGGAACCACGTTCGAATCGTAGATCAAAATGTCAGCCGCCATCAGGACCGGGTAGGCGAACAAACCGTGATTGGGGGAAATGCCTTTGGCGACTTTGTCCTTGTAGCTGTGGCATTTCTCCAAAAGGCTCATGGGCGTCAGAGTCGTCAACATCCACGCCAGCTCGGTTACTTCGGGCACATCGGATTGCCGGAAGAAAACGGATTTCTTCGGATCAAGCCCGCAAGCCAGAAAATCCAGAGCGACGTCGAGCGTGTTTTTGCGGCGCTCGGTGGCGTCGAAGAGCGAGGTCATCGAATGATAATTGGCGATGAAATAGTAACTCTCGCCTTCATCCTGCAGCTCGATGGCCGGGCGCATCATTCCGAAATAATTCCCAAGGTGGAGCGCGCCCGAAGGTTGAATGCCCGACAAAATTCGCATGGCAAAAAGTTAATCGAATTTGCAACCCAGGAAAGCAGGAAGATTGTCGGTGATGCCCAGGGAGATGGGCGACGCGAGTATCCGCTTTTCTCGGCGGCTTTTTCCCGCCAGATTGCGGTGGATCAGGAGAAAATTGGTTGACCTGAAAATTTACGCGATGAACGAAGAAACCATTGAACACCTGGCTCGCGCCGACAAAATCATGGGGCGGCTCATCCGGCGGGTCGGGCCTTGCACGCTGAAGCCGGAAAGAAATTGCAGTCCGTTCCAGTCACTTGTGCGCTCGGTGGCCTACCAGCAACTTACCGGCAAGGCGGCTGCGACCATTCTCGGGCGGGTGAAGGCTCTTTTCCCTGGGCAAAAATTCCCCGAGCCCGAAGGTCTGGTGAAGATTTCCGATGCTGAATTGCGCGGTGCCGGCCTGTCGCGGGCAAAGGTCGCAGCAGTCAAAGAAATCGCCGCCCAAACCCTCACTGGTCTGGTGCCGACGGCCCGCGAGATCCGCAAATTATCGAACGAGGAAATTATCGAGCGCTTAACGACGATTCGCGGCGTCGGACCCTGGACGGTGGAAATGTTGTTGATGTTCCGGCTCGGGCGCGAGGACGTCCTGCCCATCACGGATTATGGCGTTCGAAAAGGTTTCGCGCTGACTTACAAATTAAAAGAACTGCCTTCACCCAAGGAGTTGCTGGCCCATGGCGAGAAATGGCGGCCGTATCGAACCACGGCGGCGTGGTATCTCTGGCGGGCGCTCAACCTTTGAGACTTCTTTTGATCGAACGACCGAACAGATTCTTGAACGAGGCAAAGCTTCGCCCGGTTGCAGAAAGGTTGGCTTTCTTCAGTGCTAAAAAGTTCTAAGAGGGTGTTTTAAAAATGCGTTTTTTCACTTTAACGATATTGTACAAGGATGGTGCTTATTATAAATGAGTGGGATGCAAACGCATCCTACCAATTATCCAAGTGATCTGCCCGATGGAGAATGGA
>JBDSIW010000512.1:0-2820 GCA_039917795.1 Verrucomicrobiota bacterium
CGCTGATCGAGCACATTTCCTGGGTGCAAACGCCGGTGAAAGCCGCCGGGAAAAAGAGGAGAACCGTGTTTTTTTTGCCCAGATTGTTGCTCAGCTTGACATCCACCAAGCCATTGGCGTTTTTTGACTTAAGCGTGAAATCAGGAGCTTTGGATCCAACTTTGATAGCCATAATTTTAGAGGAATGAATTTTTTGGTTAACGCGAGGTTGGGAGATCTTCCCATTTCCTTCGCCGAAAAAGTTAGAACATCGGAAAACCAACTGCAATTTTATTGCGGAAAAATGGAGCGAGCGAAGATCTTTGAACCCTCATAAATGCCTTCTAATTTCACGAAACGGCGTGAAAAAGGCCGTCAACACTGATCATTCAGCGTCCTTTTGAATTTTAGCGCAAGCAAAGATATACGGTATTTGCGCAAATATTTTGTTCGGAATTGTTCGGAAAGTGTTCGGAATTTTGCATTGAATAAACACGTCCCGGAAATGAGCCCCCCGGGGGTATGGGTCCCATCCGGGGTCCTTTTCCGGATTTTTTGGTTTTTGACTTTTCTGAATTATCCGGACGACAAAAAAAACCGCCTTGAGCAGCTTTGAGGAACGACTTCATGGGATCCGTCAGGAACTGTGAAAAAGAGCCGCCCGCGCGGGGTTTTAACGCGGGCGGCACTTCCGGTGGCAGCTTCGGGTAGGATAGCTCCGTCAAAACAAATCCTCTTTCGCTTTACCGCCCCGCCTAGATGCTGTTGGTCATCTCCTTTAGCTTTTTGGTTGTGATACCAACGGGACGGTCCACTGGAATGCCGGCACAGGAGAGGAGCGTGGTGAGCAGGTCGCCTTGATTGCCTTTGGTATCAGTCAGGAAACGTCCCGTCTTGATAGAGCCGCCGCCTTTACCCGCGATGATGAAGGGAAGATTTTCGCGGGCGTGCTTGTTCCCGTCCTCAAGGCCGGAGCCCCACATCATGATACAGTTGTCGAGCAGCGTTCCGTCTCCTTCGCGCAGGCCGTGCATCTTTTTCACCATGTGGGCGAATTGGGCGATATTGAAGGCGGTGATCGCCGAGACCTTTCCGACCTTCTCAGGTTCGTTATTGTGATGGGTTTGGGAGTGATGCTCGTCCCCGAAGCCGAGTTCCGGATAGGAAACACCGTTCGGTGTCGAGCCAATGTAAGTGCTTACGCGAGTCGTGTCGGTTTGGAACGCGAGCACGTTGAGGTCGCACATCACCTGCATATATTCGCTACGCTTGTCACCGTCCGGAATCTTGACTTCAATCGGAGGCGAATCGGAAGCGTTGCGTTTGGTGACGCTGACGCCCGCCTTTTCCAGCGCAGCCTCTTTCTGGCGGAACTCGATGGCGGCGATACGGCGCTCCACAGCGCGCACACTATCCAGGTATTCATCCAGTTTGTGCTGGTCGTCTTGGGCCAACTTTCGGCGAAGGTCTTTGGCGCCTCCGATGACCAAATCCAGCATCTGCCGATCTAGTGGGTCCGTGTTGCGGATGTGGCCGGGTCTGCCTGCGTTTCCGAAGAGTCGGTTGAGGACGCTGCGGGGATTGATTTCGGCGGGGACGGCTTGGGTTGCCGAACGATAGCTACAGTGTGAATAATATCCTTCGTTGAGGCCTTCCTGGTTTTCTTTGTGCGTCTGCGGCATCGTGGCCAGTTCCAAGGATGGCAGTGACGTGAAACCGCCCAAGTAATTGGCCGCGATTTGGTCGGCAGAAATCCCAATGTTGATCCGGTTTCGTGTGTTCGCATCTGGCAGCATGGCCGTTAGCCAAGTGGACAACTCAAGCGCATGCGGCGCGCCCTCAAATGGAGCGATCGGAACTCCCGAGATCCCCTTCATCAACAAACACTCATCGAGGACGGGACGCATCGATTCCAAGGCCGCCGGTGGCGCCGACATGAAACTCTCTGCATCCTTGGGCCAGAACTGATCCATAATAACCCCGTGAGGCATATACATGAATCCGAGCCGAACCGGGGGCTTGTATTTTTCCTTGCTAGGCGCCGCCCAGCTGAGGGATTCCAAAAAGGGCAGTGCGAGTGTGGCTCCAATCCCTTTCAAGCACGTGCGACGATTCATTAGAAGCCTACTTTTCATTTGAATGATGATGCAATTTGTTCCTGGACTCGGCGATGAGTGAAAGGATAGCTGGTTATAATTTCGGTGATAAGCGTCTGCATACGATAGCCGTCTTTGGCGATAGTTTCCATCAAATGATCGACGACGATCTCGTCATAACCTTCAAGCTGTCGGCACAAGGCATAGGCCAGAAGTTTCTCCGTCACGTTGCGGGCAAGGTCATCCTTTCGTGCGGCGATGATGGTTTTCAGCTCTTTGGGTGAAGTGAATCGTTTGCCACCGGGAAGTTCGCCAGCGGCATCAATCGCGCCTCCGGTATCATCGTGGTCGCGCCAGCGTCCGATGGCGTCAAAGTTTTCGAGGCCAAAGCCAATCGGATCGAGAACCTTGTGGCAATTGGCGCAAGTTGCGTCTTTGCGGTGCAGTTCCGTGCGTTCGCGCAGGGTCAGAGTCGCGACCGTCTGCGTGTCCTGCTTTTCCAGCGTCGGGACGTTTGGCGGCGGCGGTGGCACATGTTCGCCCAGCACTTGTTCGAGAACCCACGCGCCGCGTTTGACCGGACTGGTCCGCTCGGGAAACGACGTTACGGCGAGAATGCCGGGCATTCCAAGAATGCCGCCTCGATTCGCATCGGTCAGCTTCACCTTGCGCCAGTGGGGGCCGGTGACGCGTTTGTCCAAGCCGTAAATCGCGGCCAGAGTCCCGTTGAGGAACGTGTAATCAG
>JBDSIW010000513.1:0-2737 GCA_039917795.1 Verrucomicrobiota bacterium
ACTGCGGAACGAATCCAATCTTCTTGGCAATCTCAACGGTTTCGTGAACAGCGGCATGATTCGGAATGCGGTCGAGCCAAAACATCTGGTAAAGGCCGAGGCGCAAGAGAATCATCATGTCGGCTCGTTGTTCGCGTCCTTCGGTTTTGCGGGCGATGAGCCAGTCGAGCGTTTCCTGCCAGCGACAGATTCCGTAAACGAGTTCCTGACAAAGCGCGCGATCCACGGGTGAAATGCGCGCCTCCGCCAGTTCGCGCTCGAAAAGATCTTCGACGAATGCAGGTTCGGTTTCGCGCAGTTGCAGGACGCGCACGGCAATTTCTCTTGGTTTTTGTACAGCCACGCTTAATAATCACATTCGCGAGTCGGGATGCGAGAATTTTGTCAGTCATCGTTTGGAGTTCCGCCTTGAGGCGGTCTGCACCATTGCCGCGTTCTCGCCGCCTAAAGGCGGAACTCCAAACAACCTTCGCGTAATCGCGAGAAAGTATGTTCATTTTATGAAAGAAGAGTTTGAAAAACTGGTGTCGGCGGGAAAATTGACCAAACAACAAGTGGAACCATTGGTCACTCTGACCGAAAGCCGCTATTGCATGCATCGCAGTTGGGGTTTTGGAAAAATCACCACCGTTGATACAGTTTTCGCCCGGTTCGTCATCGATTTTCCATCGAAAGCCGGCCACACGATGGACCTTTCTTTCGCGGCGGATTCGCTCAAGCCCATTCCCAAAGATCACATTCTCGCGCGCAAACTGGCGGACATCGAATCGCTTCGCCAAATGGCCGCGCTTCATCACCTCGACCTCATCAAACTCGTTCTCCAAAGTTACGATGGCCGCGCCACGATTGAGCAAATTGAGAAAGCGCTTGTTCCCGATGTCATCGGTTCCGATTGGAAAAAATGGTGGGAAGCGGCCAAGCGCGAATTAAAAAAAGACGGCCATTTCCAACTGCCCACGAAAAAGTCCGAGCCGATTATTTATCAGGCGAAAGAAACCTCGTTGCAGGAACGGTTGATGGGCGAATTCCGCGCCGCCAAAGGTTTGAAAGCGCGCCTAAACGTCGCGCACGAATTGTTGAAAAGCATTTCTGATCTGACCGATAAAAAAGCGGCGGGCGAAGAAGCGATTGCCGCATTGAATACGGAAATTGCGTCGCATCAACGAACGCAACCCACCGTCGCGCTCGAAGGAATTTTTGCGCGCGACGACATTCGCCATGCCATTGGTAGCGCACCTTCGGAAAAAGAAATTTCCCAAAAAACATTCTGGACGCAGGAAACGAAATTTGGCGCGGTGCTCGAAGCGTTGCCTGCGGCGAAACATCGTCGCGCGCTCGAATCGTTCAAAGAAGCCAATCCCAATCTCTGGCACGACGCGTTACTCTCTTCGCTGAACAGCGTCTCAACCAAACTCGCCGGCGAAATGGCGCACGCGCTCATTCAAGGTGGAAAATTCGATCTCCTCAAAGAATCGTTGGCGCGACTCATCAATCAGCATTCAGCGAGTAGCGACATCCTTCTCTGGCTGGCCAAAGAACGCTCCGACACTTACGCCGACATTCTCGGACCCGAAGTTTTTCGCGCTATGCTCACTTCGATGGAGCGCGATCAGTTCAATGAAAAGCGCTCGAACAAACTTCGCGATTTTATTTTGGACGACCAAACGCTGCTCGTTGAATTGATTGGCTCCGCCGATTTGGAAGTCATCAAAGATTTGACGCGCGCTTTGCAACTTTCGCCCTGCTTCGACGACATGGATAAACGTTCGTTGCTCGCCCGCATCGTCAAAACTTTCCCGGCCGTGCAATCGATGATTTCCGGCGAATCCACCAAACAGGAAGCAACGTTGCAGGTTTCGTGGGAAAGTCTCGAACGCCGCAAAAACGATTATCAGGAAATCGTGCAGAAAAAAATTCCGGCTAACTCCAAGGAAATTGCCATCGCGCGCAGCTATGGTGATTTGCGCGAAAATCACGAATACAAAGCCGCGAAGGAAATGCAGAAAATTTTGATGCGTCAGAAATTTGAACTGGAAACGCAACTCTCGAAGGCGCGCGGCACGGATTTCGCCAACGTCAAAACTGACGTGGTGAGCATCGGCACAAAAGTTGGGGTGACTGATTTGAACACGAAGCAGAGTGAAATTTTTGAAATTCTCGGCGCATGGGATTCAGAACCGGATCGCGGCATCATCAGCTATCTTACGCCAGTCGCGCAGGCGTTGCTGAACAAAAAAGTCGGCGAAGAAGTAGATATGGAATTGGAAGGCGCGAAGAAAAAGCTTCGTGTCAATTCCATCGCAGCAGCCCGACCGGCTTGATTCTGCGCTTCCGTTGATTTGCCTTCGTGTGTTACCAAACACGCGACATGAATTTAAAACGACTTCTCTACGCTGCTCTGATTTTCTCAGGCAGCTTCTCTATTTTCGCGGACAACCTGGCTGAGGAAATTGTCTGCCAAAAATCGAGTGGCCTTTTTGCTGCGCCCGATTCGTCCGACTTCCGCAAATACGCACCGAGCCGTGAAGTGGACATTCTCCATTTGAAACTCGATGTGACGCCGGATTTCAAAGCGCGAACTGTTTCTGGTATTGCCACTTTCACCTTCAAACCGATTGCCAAACCGCTCGAAGAATTGAGCCTCGATGGAATTGATTTGTCGGTTTCCTATGTCACTTCAAGCGAGAAAATCGACAGCTACCAGGTCACTGACGAGAAAATCATCGTCACGTTTGCA
>JBDSIW010000514.1:0-7010 GCA_039917795.1 Verrucomicrobiota bacterium
ATACGCAGATCGTCACCATGCGGCGGCATGATCCGCAATTTTGCGCCATGACGAACTGTTTCGATTATTTCGTTCCCGACGGAATGCCGCTGATATGGTGTCTTAATTCCCGCGGCGCAAAATTGAATGACCGCGTCTATGGGCCGACTTTTATGAAGCAATGCATTTCCGCTACTCCCGTTCCGTTCAAGCATTATCTGCTAGGTGGCTCAGCCGAATGCGGCGAAAAATTGCGCAACGCAATTGGGAGATGGAATCCGCATATCAGTGTGGTCGGCTCCTTTCACGGTCGTTGTGAGCCGGACGGAAAACTTGAAGGAGACTTCGAGCAAAGTGTCTTGCGCGAAATCAACGAACTGTCGCCCGATTTTATTTGGATCGGTTTCGGTACGCCAAAGCAACAGGCGTGGATTCATCACCACAAGAGTCTAATTCGCCGTGGGATTTTGATGTCCGTTGGATTTGCCTTCGATGTGAACGCCGGGACCAAGAAGGATGCGCCGCTCTGGATGCAACGTATCGGCCTGACTTGGATCCACCGCTTGTTCAGCGAGCCGCGACGACTGCTCTCGCGCTATTTGCGCTACAATAGTTTGTTTCTTTTTTATCTTATGCACGACTGGTTAATGCGCAAAAAACCACAGAAACGTGAGAACGAACGATAACTGTTCAAGCGGTTATGATTGGATGTAGGCAACGCAAAAAATGAAAAAGGAATATGAAGAGCAGTACCATTCGCTAGAGGAGAAACATTGGTGGTTTCTCGGTCGACGTCATCTGGTACGCCAGTTGGTTCTTCAATCCAATGCGGACCGAAATTGTCGCATTTTGGAAATCGGCTGTTCGGGCGGTCCTTTGATTCAACAACTTCACGCGGACGGTTACGCCAATATCACAGGCATTGATATCAGCGCAGAAGCGATTGCATTGAGCCGCAGACGCGGTTTGAGAAACGTCCATGTGATGGACGCACAAAACCCCACTTTCCCAGACGAGAGCTTTGATTTAATTACCGCATCCGACGTTCTGGAACATTTGTCAGATGCGCCGCGCGCGTTGCGGGAATGGCATCGTCTGTTGCGTCCGGGCGGAGTGTTAATCGTCTTCGTTCCTGCGTTCATGTTTCTTTGGACAGCGCATGATGAGGTTAACAAACATTTTCAGCGTTATCGCAGAGACGAATTAAACCGTCTCATCGAAAAAACCAGTTTCGACGTGAGACGAAGTTCCTATTGGATTTTTTTACTTTTTTTCCCCGTGGCCTTGGTACGTTCACTGCGAAAACTCTTTCCCGTTTCGCGCCAGACCGAAACGCACGGTGACCTGAATCAACCACCCGCCTTTTTAAATCAGTTCCTGTTTGCCTTACTCCGTTTCGAGAACAATGGAATTTGTCGTGGAATCAATTGGCCGTTTGGACTGAGCGCGATGACGATTGCTCACAAACCAAATGACCTGCGCAAACCACATGTGACGGAATAAATTGCTCAAACGTCACGTTTGTGAAATTTTCGGCGCAGCTTGAATCAAATTGAATGAAAGTTTCCGTTGTCATCCCCTGTTTCAACGAGCAGGAAGTTCTGCCCGAATTGTTCCGTCGCCTGACGGCGGCAGCGCAAACGTGGGAGTGCGATTGGGAGGTTATTTGTATTGATGACGGCTCACGCGACAGCACGTGGTCAATGCTTGCGGCGCAGCAAAAACAAGATTCCCGTTGGCGGTCGCTTTCGTTCGCACGAAATTTCGGTCATCAAACAGCAGTTTCTGCGGGAATTTATCATGCGGATGCAGATGCGGTAATGGTGATTGACGCCGATTTGCAGGATCCACCGGAGGAGCTGATTCGTTTCATCAAAAAATGGCGGGAAGGTTTTGAAGTGGTGTACGCGATTCGCGAAAAGCGAAAAGAAGGTTGGTTCAAGAGAGCTTGCTACTGGCTTTTTTACCGTCTGATGTCGCGAGTCGTCTCGTTCGAGATTCCACAGGACTCCGGTGATTTTTGCATCATGGACCGGCGAGTCGTCGAGGTGCTCAATTCGATGCCCGAACGAAATCGTTTCGTGCGCGGTTTGCGAGCGTGGTCGGGCTTTCGGCAAACGGGACTTAGCTATGAGCGACAAGCGCGCGCTGCGGGAAATGCCAAATACAATTTCCGTAAATTGATGAAGCTGGCGAGTGATGGAATTTTTTCGTTCTCCACATCGCCACTGAAATTGGTGGCGCAGGCGGGAATGTGGATTTCAGCTGTCTCTGTTTTGGGAATTTTCTGGGTGCTGGTCACAAAAGTTTTCGGTGATTTTTTTTCGCGCCACGGTTTTCCGCCGGTGCAGGGTTTTACGACGATTGTTATTTTGATTCTTTTCCTCGGCGGAATTCAAATGATGAGCCTGGGGATTATTGGTGAATATATCGGCCGAATCTATGATGAAGTAAAACGTCGTCCGCCCTGGATTATTCAGAACACAACGGGAATCGAATCCAAAGATCCAAGATAATTTAGGCTCGCGTGAGGATTGCGAACATCTGTGAAGTTTTTGCGAAAGTCCTCCGAAAGAAATCAAATGCAGCGAAAAGCAAAGTGAAGATGCGATAATGAGGTTTTTGCATCCGCCAAATCGTTACTTGATTGGAAAGTTATCAATTGGAGAAGGCAATCTCCTGTGAAAACATCGAATTGAATCGCTGAAAAAGCTGGCGGTACGCGAAGCGTTATGAATAAACGTTCAAGGCATTTTATGACCACGATTTCTGCGACCTCTTCCGATTCAAAAAAGCTGGCGACTGATCCTTCGGGTTCAAAAAAATATCTTTGGCTTGGTGTTTTCATTCTTTCATTGGCATTGCGATTGTTTCACTTGGGAACGCAGAATCTTTGGTATGACGAACAAATGACGGTGAGTGTGAGCCAAGCCAAGGGAAAAGATATTTTTAAGTCACTCGAGAGCGAGAGCTATAAACCGCCGCTTTATTTTTTGCTGATGCGCTCGTGGCTCACCAAGAATGATTCGGAATTTTGGATTCGATTGCCCAGCGCGATTTGTGGTGCGCTGACCTGTTTGCTTGCATTAACGTTAGGGAACCAACTGTTCGGCATAAACCGAGGATGGGTTTTGGCAGTGATCCTGGCACTTGCACCCTTTCATGTTTATTACAGTCAGGAGGCGCGCATGTACGCGTTGCTGGGATTAACCGGAGCCGGTGCCATGCTTTTCACGTGGCTTTTCTGCCGGACGCAACGATGGCGGGACGCGGGGCTTTATTTGGTTTGCGCCACGCTTAGCTGTTACATATTCACCTATGGAATCTTTCTTCTGCCATTTTCCTGTTTGTTGGCGGTATTCTTTCAACCGCGCCTTTCCCGAAAAGCGATAGCTATTATCTGGGGGACAAATATTTTAGCCGCGCTGCTCTTCTGTCCTTGGATTCCTTTCCTCATGGAATCAGTGAAAAGCGGCACGGGCCTGCAAATGTTATCGCGTGGTCCGGTGATCCTGGCTCTCGCTTACTCGGTTTTCACTTTGGGTTTTGGAATAACCTTCGGTCCAACCACGGAACAACTGCGCGTTCTCGGAAAGCGTATTTTTGCCGAGAATCCTATCGCTGGAGGGTTATTGGTTGGAGGCTTAATGTTAGTGGTGATCGTCATTCTGATCGGGCTGAGATTCTTATGGCAACGGAATCGCAATGGATTTTTCTTCTCCCTGATTGGGTTGGGGATTTTTTGTGGCTGTCCGGCACTATTGAATGTTCTTAAGCCCGGCATCCCATACAACGCGCGTTATGCAATTCTGGCGCTGATACCGTTATCTGTCACGGTGGCGGGTTTTTTATTTTGGGCGATGGAGAGAGGACTTTGGAGAAAGGCGCTCGCACTTCTTTTTATCGGTGGTATCGGCACGTCGCTGGCGAATCATTTTTTCAATCCGAAATATGCACGTGACGACATGCGTTCTGCTGCGCGTTTTATTCAATCCTTGGAACCGACTCCCCGCCACCTCATCGTTTGCGCCGATTTTATGCAAATGTCGCTTCACTATTATTACGATGGTTCCGCCAATCTTTTTCCGGTGAAAATACGGGCCGGAAATATCGAAGAACTTTTTAAACCGTTCGAATCTGAATTGGTCGAGGGAGAGACATTTGGTCTGGTTTACAGTCGTCCCGACCATGGCGATCCACAGGGGATCTTACCCGCCTGGTTGAGCCAGCGTTACACTCTCATATCGCAGAAAACATGGACGGGGGTGACGTTTTATCTTTATGGTGCGCGAAAGCCGCTCGCGGGAACCTTTGGATTTCAAGAACGCAACAGAAATATCCGGCAGTTGAATTTATAAGGAAAAACAGTATTATCCGCCGCAGTGAAATGAGTTTTCGGCGTCATGGAGTTTGAGCAATGCGGCGCGAAGATTGTCTTTATTTGAATCCAATGAACGCAGAAACTATTCAAGCGACTCCGGTTGTGAGCGAAACCCCGCCGGGTTTTCTAAAGGAATTCCGGTCGAGCTGGGATTCGTTGTCGTGCAAATGGTTTTTTTTCAGTCTCTTGGCGGCGTGGCTGGCGCTCTTTCATTTCATCGGCAATTCCACTCTCGGCTATGTCAATATTCCTTCTCTCATGGGATGGATGTTTCATCTCTATAATATTCCCGGTTCCGAAGATGGTCACGGCAATCTGATTTTGCCCGCGGTTCTGGTTTTACTTTGGTGGAGGCGAAAAATCCTTTTGGCCATCCCGCAAAGAACCTGGTGGCCGGGAATTTTCATCATCGGATTCGCGTTGGTCATTCATGTATTTGGTTTTCTCGTGCAGCAGCCGCGCATATCCATTTGCGGAATGTTCCTCGGAATTTACGGGTTGATTGGGTTGACCTGGGGCGCGCGCTGGCTTCAGGCGACATTTTTTCCGTTTATTCTTTTTGTGTTCTGCATCCCGGTCGGGGGTTTTGTGGAGACAGTCACTTTCCCACTTCGATTGTTGGCCACGAATATTACCTACGGGGTGACGCACGGGATTCTCGGCCTGACGGTAATCAAGAAAGGCACTCAACTCTTCGATGCAAATGGAGCCTATAGTTACGATGTGGCGGCGGCCTGCAGCGGAATCCGAAGTCTCATTTCCCTCCTGGCACTGACCACGATCTACGGGATGATTACCTTCAAATCGAACTGGAAACGAATATTGGTCATTGCCATGGCTGTCCCGCTTGCCGTGGCGAGCAACGTTTTGCGATTAACCCTGATTGTGGTTGCGGCGGAAGCCTTCGGCCAGAAAACTGGCGATTTTATTCACGAGTGGTCCGGATTTCTGACCTACGCGGTGGCGATTGGGGCGATGCTATTGCTCGGTTGGTGGCTGCGCGAAAAGGAAGAACGGCCGGCCGTTTTACAACCGCAAACCTCATGAAGAAAAATAATTGGATCCTTTTAATCATCGCCCTCGTGATGATTGGTGGGACCGCCCGGTTTTTAGCCTACATCAAAGTTAACCAGAGGCTAGGCAAACCCGGCGTCCTCCTCGGCAATACGCCATTGTTCGACACCGAGACAAATCGCGTCGCCAATACGACCGTCATCCTTCCCGAGAATATTCCAGGATATTCTTCCGTGGCAATGCCGGTCACTTCCATCGAATTGAGCATGTTGCCGAAAGATACGACGTTCGGGAAACGTCGTTATTGGACCAGCAGTGGCGGCAACGCCGATTTAAGCGTGGTCCTGATGGGACAGGATCGCACGAGCATTCACAAACCCGAGTTTTGCCTGGTCGGTCAGGGTTGGACGATTGAGCAAACCGAGAAGGTAAATTTGAAAATGAAGCGTCCCTACGAATACGAAATGCCGGTCATGAAAATGACCGCCAGCATTCACGTCAAGGACGATAACGGCAATCCGATGGTGGTTCGCGGCATTTATGTTTATTGGTTCGTGGCTGACAACAAGCTGACCGCCAGCCACGACGCCCGGATGTTGTCGATGGCCAGAAATCTATTGACAACCGGGACGCTGGAACGCTGGGCCTACATCAGCTATTTCTCTCGTTGTTATCCAGGAAAGGAAGACGAAACGTTCAATCGGCTGAACGAATTTATCGTGAGTTCAGCGCCCGAATTCCAGCTCGCTGCCGGAAAACCTTCGCCGATTTCGCCGGTAAAAATTCAAACCGCTTCCAAATGAAGCTGACGGATGGTTAGATTCCTGTTTCGGAATTAATTTATGCTTCGCCGTGATCTCCAAATGAGAACGCAAATCCATCAGGTGATGGATGCGGGCATCTTTTCCATCGGTTTTTGGGTGGCTCATTGGCTTCGCGCCCATTTTTCGGGCATGACGATTTTTGGCTACAATTTGCTGGCGGAAAACACGACCGGTTTGCCGCCTTACGATTGGATGTATCTGGTGATCGGCTTTGGGGCTCCACTCGTTCTGGAAACCCAAGGCTTCTACAAACGGAGCGTCCTCGCTCCCCGCCATGTCACTGCATGGCTTCTGCTCAAAGCTTGTGTTTTTCTAACGATCGGCATGGTTTTAATTTTCTACATGTCCCGCACCGTCACTCCGCGCGGTGTTATTCTGCTCTTCGGCCCGGTCAGTTTCCTTCTGATTTTCTTGAAGGAAGAACTGGTGCGTCGCGGTTATAAAAGCAAATTTGGACAGGCACAGCTGAAGAAACGGCTCATCCTGATTGGGTCCAGAGAAGACACCGCACGACTGAAAAATGAGATCGGTGAAAAAGCGCGCGAGGAAATCCAGATCGTTTCGGAATTTGACTTGAACGAAACTTCAATCGAGAAGTTGCTCCATTTTATCCACGAACATTCCGTCAACGGTGTTTTGATCAACGCTAAACACACTTTGTTTGGACAAGTTGAGAAAGCGATTCTCGCGTGCGAACTGGAAGGTGTGGAAACCTGGCTCGTCGCTGATTTTTTCAAAACACAAATTTCGCGCACGAGCTTTGATGATTTTTATGGGCGACCGGTTTTAGTTTTTCATTCCGGCCCGGAAAG
>JBDSIW010000515.1:0-8737 GCA_039917795.1 Verrucomicrobiota bacterium
TCGTCGGGCCGATCGTGCCGTTGGATGTAACCGAGCAGATGCGCCGCGGTCGAGCTGTTCGGATAGATCCGCGTCGGCTGAATTTCCATTTCCACCCCGCTCACGCCGGTAAAATTCTCCGCAAAAATCGCAACCTGCTTCGGCGTCAGGTTTTGCAAAATGGGGAAGGGAATGTAGGGCTGTTGCTGGTAGTGCTTGGTGAACCGGTCGAAATCTAAAATCTGCGGCACCTGTAATTTGCCGGTGATTTGCGCGGTCAGGTTGCTGGCGACCCGGTAACGCGATTCCCGGTTGGCTTGCTCCAGTATTTTTCCGCGCACCTTAACTTGCGGTGCGCGATTGGTCATGGAGTTGGCCACGCTGCGAAATTCCGAGGAAAATTGCGGGCGCAAGTCTTCCAAATAAATATTTACATCAAAGCGCGGGCGGTTTTCCGCGAGACTCTGGTTATTGCGGTCGAGGATTTTTCCGCGCAGCGCGGGAATCCGCACGGAACGGAACGATTGATTTTTCAAGGTCGCCTCGTAGCGTTTGGAAGAAACCACCTGCACCCACCAGAGGCCAGCGAGCAAAACGCCAACCCCGCCGAGCACGCCGAACGAAATAAATCGCAGCTTCCGGTCTTCGCGTCTCAGTTGATCGAAAATTAACATTTTGTTTGATCGGAGTTTTCGTTCACACCTTTGCGCCCGAACAAATTTTCAATTCGCTTCATAGCTTACCCCGGCTTCGTTTGATTTCACGGTCAGGGCGGAAAGCGACCTGGGCGACAGGTTGGTAATTCAGCGCGCGGCTCAGTCGGTCGAGAATCACAAAACATACGGGCGTGAGTAATCCGCCCGAAATTGCGATGACGAGAAACTGCCATACGTTGCCCCAGCCGACGAGTGGATTGGTGTCGCCGCTGAGCAAAACCAAAAGGGTAAAAAGTGGAGTCAATAAGCTCGCGCCCGCGCCAAAAGCGAACTGCGCATAAAGCTGTTCGCGCAGGAGCAATCCATGAAAACGGTGAATCGCGTAGCCAATTAGGAAAAGAGGCAATACGGAAACGCCGAGCGGGTTGGCAGAGAGAGAGTCGAAGAGCAAACCGCCAATAATCGAGAGGACTGTGACTGTGATGATTCCTGACGTCAGGCTCGCGTAAACCATCAGGGGCGGGAGCAAATCGATTTGCGCGCCGAAAAGACTGCGAAACCACGAGAAGGATGATTCGAAGTACACAGCCACAAACGCGGCAAGCAGAATGATGACTGGGTTGAGCGCGTTCATGGAAACATCACCCAAACTTCCTCGAGCGAATTCAGATTTGCTGCGACCTTGACCCGCGCTTCCGTGGACAGGCCGGCCGTGTTGTTGCGCATATCGACGATCTGTCCGATGAGAATTCCCTTCGGAAAGACCCCTCCGTCGCCACTGGTGATGACGGATTGGCCCGGTTTGATGGCGGTGTTTCGCGAAAAATACTGAAGATCGACCATGTTGTTATCCAGCGGGCTCGCGCTCGACATGATGATTCCATTCTCGCGCACATCTTTATCCTGCACCAAAGCGCCCAGGCGCAAATTGGGGTCGCCCAAGAGCAAAACCTGCGAGCGATTCGGGCCAACGAAAGAGATGCGGCCGACCAGTCCGTCGGGTGTGAGGACCGGGAGATTTACGCGCGCGCCCTGGTTGGTTCCGGAATCGATTTGGATGGACCGCCACCAGTTCGCTGGGTCGCGCGCAATGACGCGGGCCATTTTGAGTTTCCATGGACTTTGTTTTTGCCAGACGAGCGATTGGCGGAGTTGCGCGTTCTCCCGGAGCAATTCAGAAGTTTGCTTCAACTCGATTTTAAGCTGTTCATTTTCCCGGCGAAGCCGCTCCGCTTCGCGGGCCAAAACGCTGCGAGGCAAAATCGTGTTACCGGTTTTTTGCAACAGTTGTTGGGAGGAACCGGCGAGGCCAAAAAGGGGAAGGAAAACTCCGCTGATCGCCAGTTTCCATCGAGACATCGTTTGCGCTGGCAGATTAAAAATAATCAGCGCGACCAGGGCCATCGAGGCCAATGCGATGTATTGCGGCTTCTTTAACATTTCACCCAATGGCGACTCCATGAGCCGCCGCTACGGTTTTGGGCGAACGCCTTGAAGAATTATGTTTTGGAAGAAGCGACGCGTTTGAGGAATGCGAGTTCTTGCAGCACCCGTCCCGTTCCTTCGGCGACCGCGCTCAACGGGTCGTCTGCGATGTGGACCGGCAAGCCGGTTTCCTCAGCGACCAGGCGATCTATCCCGCGCAGGAGCGCGCCGCCGCCAGCCATGACGATTCCCCGCTCGACCAGGTCGGCGGAAAGTTCAGGAGGGCAACGTTCGAGGGTAATGCGAATCGATTCCAGGATACTGGAAAGCGGTTCTTTCAGAGCTTCGCGAATTTCTTCGGAGCGGACGGAGAGCGTTTTGGGCAAACCGGCGCTGAGATCGCGACCTTTGACTTCCATGGTTAATTCTTGCTCCAGCGAGAAGGCAGATCCGATACGTATTTTGATTTCTTCCGCTGTGCGTTCACCGATCATTAAGTTGTAGGCACGCTTCATATGCGCGACGATTGTCTCGTCAAATTCATCTCCGCCCACGCGCAAGCTCCGGCTGAACACAATGCCAGCCAGAGAAATAATCGCGATCTCGCAGGTGCCCCCGCCAATATCGACGATCATGTTGCCTGCCGGTTCATGAACCGGGAGACCGACACCGATGGCCGAAGCCATGGGCTGCTCGATCAAATAAACTTCGCGCGCACCGGCATGAGTTGCGGAATCCTTTACAGCCCGTTTTTCCACTTCGGTAATTCCAGACGGAACCGCCACCACGACCCTTGGAGCAATCAATTTGCGATGATGAACCTTTTGAATGAAATGACGCAGCATCGCTTCGGTGATCTCGAAGTCGGCGATCACGCCGTCTTTCATGGGCCGAATGGCTACGATATTTCCTGGAGTTCGTCCGAGCATCAACTTGGCTTCATTGCCCACGGCAAGCACGTTGGTGGTTCCCGCTTCGATTGCAACTACGGAGGGTTCTCGCAAAACAATTCCTTGATCACGAACGTAAACAAGGGAATTGGCGGTCCCGAGGTCTATCCCGATATCATTGGAAAACAGGCTTTTAAGTTGCGCAAACATGAATTTTGCCTAACACGGCGTTAAATAAAACGGAGGAAAGCAGGGCAGGTCAAGATTATTAGGGGAAATGCTGAGCCAAAAACAACTTCCGCTCAAAATTTTTCCGGCAAAAATTCTGAAAGAATCGCCCGGCATCGAAGAACCCCCTCCCAGTTACTCGTCGAGCCGCGCCCGAACCGTCTGCGCCAGTTTTCTTGGGGCGAAGGGCTTGGAAATGAAATTCGTTCCTTCAACGAGCGGAAAATTTTTCCCGGCAATTTCGGCGCTGTAACCGCTCGTGTAAATGATCCGCAAATGGGGATCTTCCTTTACGAGGTGTCGCCCCAAGTCGATTCCGGTCATGCCATCGGGCATGACGAGGTCCGTGATGACGAGCATAATTTCCGCCCGATTTTGCTTCCAGACCTTCAGAGCGCTGACGCCGGTCGGGGCTTCCAGGATCCGGTAGCCCAATTTGGAGAGAACATTGCGGACCAGAATGCGCAGCGAAGGTTCGTCCTCCACGACCAGGATAGTCTCGTCACCGCCGCGCACGGAATCCACCACCGGCGCCACGACAGGTTTTTCGAACTTCGCGATGGCGCGCGGCAGATACACGCGAAATGTGGTCCCGTGATTTTCTTCGCTATAAACGGTTAGCCAGCCCTGGTGCTGTTGCACAATTCCATAAACTGTGGCCAGCCCGAGTCCCGTGCCTTTACCCACCGCCTTCGTGGTGAAAAATGGCTCGAAGATCCGGGATAAAATGTGCTTTGGAATCCCCATCCCGGTGTCGCTGACCGTCAGGCAGACAAACGAACCGGATCTCGCCTCGACAGAAGGCAAACTGGTGGAATCCTCAAAATCTGCGGTGGATGTTTCGATCACCAAATGTCCGCCCTTGGGCATGGCGTCGCGGGAATTAACGGCGAGGTTCAAAAGAATTTGCTCCATCATTCCCGGGTCGGCGTGGACCTGCAGGCTCTTGGAATCGTAGTTGATTTGAATCTGAATATCTTCGCCCAGAAGTCGTTGGAACATCTTGGTCATGTTCGAAACGACTTCATTGAGATCCAGATCGCGTGGTTGCATAGCCTGCCGCCGGCTGAAGGTGAGCAATTGCCGTGTGAGATTGGCCGCCCGCTCGGAAGCGATGAGGATTTCGTCCGCCGATTCGCGAACCCTCGGGGAAATATTTTCCTCCAGCTGGAGCAGAGACGCGTGCCCCTGAATGACGGTGAGAATATTATTAAAATCATGGGCAACTCCGCCCGACAACTGGCCGATTGCTTCCATCTTTTGCGCCTGGCGAAATTGCTCCTCCAGCTTCCGCGTGTCGGTGATGTCGCGCGAGTTCAACACAATAAATCCATCGGCCGATTCGCTGGGGATATTGCGACCCACGGATTCAAAAAAGCGCCAGCTGTCGTTGCAGTCCCGGAAGCGATATTGAACCGTGAAAGGACTTGTCGGGTAGAGCACCGCCCCCTGAATGGCGTCTGCCACTCGGGAAATATCTTCCGGATGAATGAAATCAAAGGCGCGATGCCCGGTCAGCTCCGACGAGGTGAATCCAAGCACGCGCAACGAGGAGGGGCTTTGGAATTGGATCACGCCTTTCCCGTTGACCACCGTGATCAAGTCGGAGCCGTTTTCAATCAGGGAGCGAAAGCGTTTCTCGCTTTGTTCAACCGCCAGCTCGGATTTTTTGCGCTCCGTAATATCTTCGTGCGAAACCACGACCCCTTGCCGGGCTTCGCTCAAGGGCGTCACGCGCATGAGGAACCAAAGTTTTCGCGTCGCGGAATGGCAAGGGTATTCCAGTACGAATTGCGATTGGGAGCCGTCGAGGACTGAAGAAATCCCGCGCACGGCGATCTCTGCGTCATTTTCACTGCCTAGGCAGTCGCCCTTTCTACAAATCTCCAGATAACTCTGGCCGAGGTAAGCTTTTTTCTCGCCGCCATTTTCCTCTGCGAACTTCCTCCAGGCGGCGTTGACCTCAACAATATTTCCGTCGTTGTCCAAAACGCAGATGTGCTCGGTCAAAGAGTTGAGAACACTTTGGATGAAGGCAGAATTTTGCTGCAATTTTTCTTTGGAACGTTTGCGGTCGCTTGAATCGCGGAAATAAACAGCAAGCCCTTCCGGGGAAGGGTAGGCCTTGGCTTGGAGCCAGATGGCCAGCGGTTCGTAAAACTCTTCGATTTCCACCGTGCAATTATTCGCCATCGCCCGGTGATATTCCCGGAAGAAAATGCCGTTCTTCGCTTCCGGAAATTCATGCCAGATATTTTTCCCCAAAAGTTCGTCGCGTGAGCGCCTGAGCAGGTGGTCAGCGTGAGGATTTATATAGGAAAAGCACCAATTTAAATCCAGAGTGAAAAACGCGTCCGTGATACTTTCCAGGGTGGTTTTCAGTCGCAGCGCGAGTTGGCGCGCTTCTTCTTTCGAGCGGTTGCGAAGCGTTTCGTCGCGACCCACACAGTAAATGGTCTGGTCAGCCTCGGACCAATTGGCGGACCAAGTGATGTCCAGAACCGTTTTATCTTTGCTCAAGCAACGATTCTGAAAATCCGCAATCGCGTCTCCCGCTCTCTGCAACGGTGCGATCGAAAGAGCTTCCTCGCGATCCTCGGGATGCAACAATTCGACGTAAGGCCGGCCAATTAACTCGGAAGGTTCAAATCCAAAAATTGTTTTGCAGCCAGCGCCCACTTCCCGAAAGCGGCCCCCCGCGTCAATGGTGCAAATCATGTCGAGGGCAGAATTCATTATACGGGATTTGGTCGCTTCGCTGGAACGCAATTCTTCCTCGGCCTGTTCCCGCTCGGTGATGTCGTGCGCGATCAACAGAACGGATTCAATCGTTCCGTCCGGCCTTCGCTCCGGCACGATTTGCGCATCCCAATGCTTGAGCCCCGCCGGGCTCGTATATTGAAACTCAAGACGCTTTTCTTCACCGGTCTGGAAAACATTTTTGATCGCACTTTGCCAGGCGGCTAATTCCTCCGCTGGCAAACCGGCCTCTTCCGCGGTTCGGCCAAAAAATGCGGTGGCAGAAATTCCGAACGCAGTTTCAATAGCGGGATTAGCATAGAGCGTGCGGAGCCCGGGATCGAAACGCCAAACAATGGACGGGAGGTTGTTGGCGAGGGTGTGAAATTCTTTCTCCCGCTTGATCAGCGCATTGCGTTCCCGCTGGGCGTTGACGCGAAAAAAAGCATTCTCCACTGAGTAAGGCAAATGGTGAAGATAGCCCGGTGAGTTGATGATGTAATCCACCGCGCCGAGTTTGAGCGACTGCAATGCTATTTCCTCTGTGCCGTGTCCGGTGATCAGGATGACAGGGATGTCCAAGCCCCGAACATGATGGATTTCTCTCAGGGCTTCCAATCCTGACATGCCCGCCAAATGGTAATCCATGAGGACGACATCCACGTCCTTCACCGGGCCGGATGCCGGCAGCCGATTCAAGGTTCGAAGCGCGGTAGGACACGATTCGAATTCAATAAAAGGCGCGTGCGCGTCGAGATGTAATCGGGTGAGGTGAACGTCGTGCTCGTTGGATTCCACGTAAAGAAGCCGCAACGCCTGGGACCGTCGCGCGTTTCTCCGTTTGGAATTGGCCAGAGCCGCCCGCAAAGTGGCGGGCAATTGCGCACGATAATTATCGCGTTTGATATGATAATCATCCGCTCCCGTTCGCAGGACGGTGATGACGATCTCCTCGTCTCCGGACCCGGTCAGCACCACCACAGCCAAAGGCAGAGAATGCAAACGGATATGTGAAAGTATTTTGAGTCCGCTCCCATCTCCCAGGTTTAAATTCAGAAGGACCACATCGAAATCCGATTTGCCACCATTGGAGAGATTGGATCCGATTTTGCCCAATTGCGCCATCGCAAGGGCGATGGAAGGCGCAACCTCCACGTGGATATCCGGCGCACTACGGGCCAACTCGCGCAAGGTGAGTTCCGAATCATGCGGGTTATCCTCAACGTAAAGAACTTTCATTATTTCATGGATCAGAAGTTCGTTGTCCCAAAGCATCGGAGGTAACTCTCTTCCGTGCAGTCATCCAGACCTATCTGATTAACGCTTTCAGTTTCAATCTATTTCTACGCTCAGCAAATCCCCTATCGCGTTTTTGCCTTCCCGATAAATTCGGGCGATCCCGATCCGTTGGACTTTTTGGATTGGATTACTAGGACAATGGTTCGCAAAGACGGTCGGTGCGATCCGTCGAGGTTGATGTTTTTTTAATCCGGAAAACCTTCCGCTCGTTCAGTCAACCGGAGTTGCGCAATGGGTGAGGGGAGATTGACATTGGTCTTGCAGCAACTCAGCTTAGCCGCATGAACAATATTCTTTCGAGGCTTTCGAGTGTCCACTTGAAGCGCGCTGCGGCCATCCGCGAACAAATCGAGAAAAAGGAAAAAGAGCTCACCACGCTTTTGGGCATACCCGAATCGATCACCGTCGGTGGAATTGCCAGAAGGCATCGACGCATGTCCGCCGCAACCCGGGCTCGTCTTTCTGTGATGGCCAAGGCGCGTTGGGCGAAGATCAGAGCGAAAAAGAATTAGTGAGAGAACGGCTCGGTCGCTTCGGCCAGGTAGGAGGAACTATCCTCCAGAAAAGACCGGACGAAAACCTGCGTCCGTCAGAATACGAGCCACCTCAGATCGTTTGTCGCCTTGAATCTCAATTTTGCCGTCCTTCACGGTTCCGCCGCAACCGCACGCCTTCTGCATTTTCTTGGCGAGCGCTTCCTTCTCCGGCAATCTGACACCGACGAAATTCGTGACGACCGTGACCGTCTTTCCGCCGCGATGAGCGGTTTGACGAAGGATATCCACTCGACCCCGGCTTTTCTGCCGCACGATGGGCATTTCTGCTTCAGAGGGACCCGGCGGCAAGCCTTCGCTACTCAATTTTTCGAAAGGATTCATTTCGAAATCCTTTGATGGTCCCGCGATATGCTTCTTACCCGCCATAAATCATTGATCACTGAAATGACGCGGGAACTCCATCAAAATTCTTTGGGGGCACGAGCCTTGGATGCATTATCCATGAGATCGTTCGCGAAACTGCGCGAGGCCCTTGACAGGTTGACAAGCACGCCGGGCAACGAACCTTGAGATATGGGACAAAGCATACGTTTTTCAGCGCTGGTCAAAAAGTCAGGCTCGCCCCGCGTGGCGGTCTTCTGGACCGATCCAAAAAGTGACCGCACTTTTAGCAAGGCGATCCGTGAGAATCGAGTTTTGACGATCAATCAGGAAAACGTGGGAAGTAAGATGGACTACGGCACCGTCGGATTTCACCAAGAGAAGAACGCGAGCTACCTCGTCTTTCCGAAGCCGCTTTCCATCCTGCGAAATACGCGAGTCATCGGGATCAAATACGAAATGCTGGCGCGATCTGAAGATGCGAGCGCGTTGCTGCCCGCGAAAATCCTCTCGCCGCCAAAACCGGCGAAGGTCAAAGAAAAGCAGTTTAGCGCAACAGTTCGTCGGACTGCTTTCTGGGAAACGAATCTCGAGGTGGTGGCGCAAAATAAAACGGAAGCGAAAGCCAAAATGACGCGTGCGC
>JBDSIW010000516.1:0-9948 GCA_039917795.1 Verrucomicrobiota bacterium
GCCCGCGCGCAAATCCGCGTTACGCTGGGCAGCGCCGAGGACGGAAAAAAGCCTGCACTGAAATTCCTCGGGCTGTCATTTCTCGACCCCAAAACGCCGGGGATTTCCCTGCCTTCGAATCAGAAGGCCTGGGGAAAAATTATTGAGACGCCGGAGCGTTCGCAAAATTCCTATCCCGAAGAACAAGGCTGGTGCAGCCCGACCTCGCTCGCGATGGTCTTGATGCGATGGTCGGCGAAGTTAGACCGGCCGGAACTGAACCTGGATGTGAGAGACTGCGCGGCGGGCGTGCTCGACAAAAACTACGGCACGGGCAACTGGCCGTTCAACACGGCCTTCGCGGGAAAGTTCCCTGGAATGCGCGCTTACGTGACGCGCTTCACAGGCATTTCCGAATTGGAAGATTGGATTGAGGCGGGAATTCCAGTGATCATTTCGGCGCCATTCCACCTCCTGGAGCCCGGAAGGAAAGATACGGGCAGCGGACACGTCGTGACAGTTATTGGATTTTCCGGGACGGGGGACGTCATCATCAACGATCCTGCGACCAATTTGGAGAAAGGTCAAAAGATCCGGCACACCTACAAAAGGGAAAATGTAATAAAGGCGTGGGGTGCTTCACACGATACTGTTTACCTGATCTATCCGGAGTCGGCCGAGATTCCGCAAAACCGGCTTGGACATTGGGATCAAAAGTAAATTAAATGCGGCATGTTTTCGCACGTCGTCATTTTTTGGACCGATCCAGCCAACCCGAATTCCGCTGACCAGCTTTTGGAAGGCATGGAGAAATTTCTCAAACCGATTCCTGGCGTTCTCCATTTCCACGCGGGCAAAATGGTGAAGAGCCATCGGCCCGTCGTGGATCAAACCTATCAGGTCGCGCTCAATCTCATCTTCCCCAATAAAAAAGCGCAGGACGATTATCAGACGCATCCGATGCACGTCGAATTCGTGGAAACGGTTTTCAAGAAAACCTGCCAGCGCGTGGCGGTTTACGATTTCGAGTGAGGCGCGAACGGGATTTTTTTTGCCGCGCAATTAATTTTTCCGTGCGGGCGCGTCGAGACATTCGCGGACGACCTGTGCGAGTTTGCTCACGGAATACTGCTTCGGGAGAAAGTTGCGGCCCGCCAGCAATGACGTGTCTTTTCCCGCCATGCCGGGACTATAGCCGCTGGTGTAAATCACCTTCAGGCTTGGGCATTGACTCGAGAGACGTTCGGCCAGTTCACCTCCCATGATGCCTCCCGGCATGACCATATCGGTCAGCAGCAAATGCACTGGTCGGGCGGCGCGTTCCCATACTTTCAATGCGTGCCGGCCGGACGAAGCTTCTAAAACGTGATAGCCCTGGATCCTCAGGATTTGAACCACCATCTGGCGCAGGTCATCTTCGTCCTCGGCCACAAGCACCGTTTCGCGCCCGCTCAGCAAAACCGAATCCATCACCGGATTGGTTCGTTCCGCCGGTTGTTTGCTGGCCGGAAGATAAAAGCGGAAGGTGGTCCCTTGATTGAGCACGCTGTCCACCTCGATCCAGCCGTGATGCTGTGTTGACAGTCAACATTCCGCCGGGAATCTCGAAACAACCGGAGGGCCAGTCAATTTTGCAAGGGCAGGACGGATCCTTTTCCGTCGAAGCTACTGGCACATCGCCATTCGCCTACCAATGGCGCTTGAACGGAACCAATTTAACTGGAAAGACGACTGCCGCCTTGATGCTCACCGGGATTCAACCGGCCGATGTCGGCGGATACTCGGTGGTCGTCACGAATGTCGCGGGATCAATCACCAGTTCGGTGGCAAGCCTTCTGGTGCTCAGTCCGCAGTCCATCGCAACCCAACCGGTCAACTTAACGGTTGGACTTGGGCAAGACGCGGTGTTTTCGGTCAGCGCCAGCGGGACTGCGCCACTGATTTATCAATGGAAGTTCAATGGAGAACCGCTCTCAGGAGCCACTAATTCCCAATACAATTTGACCGATGCGCGAGCCGTTGATTTGGGAAATTACTCTGTCTTTGTGACAAATTCGTACGGTTCGGTCGAAAGCTCGACCGTGACCCTTGCAGTGGTGGAAGGATGGTTTCGCGTTGTGGTGAATACTAATGATAGCGGGAGCGGATCGCTTCGCCAGGCGATGCTCGACGTAAATTCCGCCACAGCTTCCATGAGGCGCTCCATCGTTTTCAATATCACGAATTCTTCCACGACTCTGAATCTTTCAGCGAACCTGCCTATCCTGACAAACTCCGTGATTATCGATGGCGCGACACCGCCTGGTTTTGCCGGAACGCCCCTGATTGAAATCAGTGGATCGAGCCTGATTTCGGAAGGACTTCATCTGAACGGCGGTGCGTCCACCGTGCGAGGCCTCGTCATCAACCGGTTCACGGGCTCTGGAATTATTCTTGCCGCGAATGGGAGTAATGTCATCCAGGGAAATTTTATTGGCACGACTCGGTCCGGAACGGACGCGGCGGGCAATGGAGGTGGAATCGCAATCTTTGCGGGAGCCGACTACACGTTGATCGGCGGCGAAAATCCTTGGGAAGGAAATGTAATTTCTGGCAATACCGGTTGCGCCCTGTCGATCAACGGCCCCTCTTACCTCACGATCCAGGGAAATCTAATCGGTGTGGACGTCAGCGGCACTCTTCCCCTTGGCAGCGGAGCCGAAGGAATTTTCCTCCAGGTGGGCGGGTTTCATAAAATTGGCGGCACCCGGCGACAGGCGGGCAATGTGGTATCCGCCAATGGCGCAAGCGGGATTCGCACCGTTGGCGGCTCGCTCCATGACGTCGTTTTCCAGGGAAACTTCATCGGCACAGATCGATCCACAACCCGAGCGTTGGGAAATATCGGTCCCGGCATTTGGTTGAACAGCGGGAGCAGTTATTTCCTCGTGGGCGGCACTGAAGAAAACACAGGTAACGTCGTCGCGTTTAATGGCAGTCACGGGATTGTTGTTCCGTCCGGTACGGTTTCGATTCTGGGAAATTCCATTTTCTCCAATGCGCTAGCCGGAATTGGGAACGGGCTGTTTTTCTATCCGGTTCTAAACGGCGCGAATTCGGGCGCGATCGCCACGTTGATCAACGGAACACTCAGCGCTGTCTCCAATCAAAATTACCGGCTCGAATTTTTCGCCAATCCGGTGTGCGACACCAATGGGTATGGTGAAGGGAAAACGTTCATCGGCTTCACCAGCGTGACCACCGACTCGAATGGCAATGCCGCTTTTTCAGCCACCATTCCCGTTGGAAATTTGGCGGGCCAGATCATCACCGCGACCGCAACTGGAGAGGACAACACCACCTCGGAGTTCTCCGCCTGCCGGACTATTGACCCGCTTCCAACATCCACAAGCGTGACTGTATCCATGCCCGAGATCAGGCCCAACGCAGGATTCACTTTTCAATTGGCGCTTCCTACCGGATTGACCTACGTGATCGAAGCCTCCAGCGACACGAAGAATTGGATACCGATTGCGACCAATATTGCGCTAACCCCCAGCGTGATGGTAATCGATCCTTCGGCGCGAAATTACAACGCGCGTTTTTACCGCGCGGTCGTTCGCTAATCTGCCCAACCGACTCTGCCCCTTCTTCATGGTCGCTCACGAGCGCGGATGAAATTTCTTATGAACCTCGCGCAGACGTGAGCCGGCCACGTGAGTGTAAACTTCAGTGGTATTGATCGTCGCGTGCCCGAGCAATTCCTGAATCACCCGCAAGTCGGCGCCATGTTCCAGAAGATGCGTGGCAAAACTGTGCCGCAGCATGTGCGGCGTGATGTTGCGGACGATTCCGGCCTGGCGAACCCGGCGCTTGATCCGCCACCAAAGTGTAACCGCGGCGAATGGCGTGCCGCGACGGGTCAGAAAAACATTTCCCGGCGACTTCTTGTTCACCAGGGTCGGACGACCGGCGGCAAGGTAACGTTCGATTGACGCAATCGCTTTCGTTCCGACTGGCACCACTCGTTCCTTGTTTCCCTTGCCGATGACATTGATGAATCCGGCGTCCAGATGGAGTTGCTCCAGGCGGATGCCTTTGAGCTCGGAAAGGCGCAATCCAGACGCATAAGCCAACTCCAAAATGGCCTGGTCGCACAGGCTGGTTTCGTTCTCGGGAATTTGCGGCGCGAGGAGTTTTTCAATTTCCTCGGTTGTTAATGATTTCGGGAGGCGTTTCCAGCGGCGCGGCAAGGAAAGATTTTCGGCGACATTTACGGGCAGAAATTTTTCCTGTTCCGCGAACCGGTAAAAAGCCCGCAACGCCGCGATTTCCAGGTAAACACTTTCCGAACTAAGTTTGCGCGTGGAGGTTTCGGGCTGATTTTCCATGGCTCGTTGCCGCTCGTGTTCGATAAACGACATGAGGTGCGCGAGCTTCACGGAGTACCAGTCGAACAGACTTTGGGTGCCAGCCCATTCGACAAACCGGTTCAGCAAACCCGCGTAGGTTTTTTGGGTGTTGTCGGACTGGCCGCGCTCGTTGCGCAGGTAGGAAAGAAAATCATCAACCAGATGTTGCACTGGCGCAGATTAACAGAGGCGGACGGGATGGAGCGACTCCAGGATTCAAGGATTTACCGGCGAACCGACTTTCGCGGGACTTGCGTTCGTGCGCGCGCGGCGACCGCCCTCTTTTGAAATTCTCCGGCGAAAATCTTCAATGGACTCGTCAGGCCGGCGAGCCGGCTTGGCCTTGATGGCTTCGTCGAATTTTGCCTGTTGGGCCGGGAGGAGTTCGGCCTTGATCTGTTCCCTTACGTTTTTCAACTCCTCTTTCATTTCCGGAGCAAATTTCTCCCGAATCGCCTTGGTCCGCTCCTGGCTGTCTTTCAAAATTTTTTCAATTTTGGCGTGCTGCTCGGAACTCAAGGTTAATTCGCCGTCGATCCGCCTCAGGAAATCCTTTTGCTGCTGGTGCCAAAGCGACGGCGGTGGATTGGTCAGCGCGCCATGAAAGGGATGAGGGTTGGACGGAGCGCGGAGATTTTTCTTTGCGACCAGATTGCCGACCACCAATCCAGAGCAGAAAATCACCAGTGTGGCGAAAATGACCTTCCACGGAATCACCAGGTCTCCTCGTAACTATTCAGGGACGGATGTTCATCGAGGGCGGCGAAGACCGTGTTCTCGAAATCCTGCCCGAGATCGATTTTTTCATTCGGCGTGGCTCGGAACGACCAGCCACCGAGTAAAGCCATCGCGACGACGCAAGCAGCCGCCGCGCGCCACAAGGAGCGGCCCCAGAACGACCACGCGTCGGCGAGCGGACGGGTGAGATGAGCCATGATGCGCTTCTCGAAGGCAAAGGGAACCTGCTCGGATGGCGCGTTCAAGCGAGCCGCCGCCAAAAGTTTTTCCTGGAGTTTTTGCAAGTTCATAAGCGTCACATTGCGTTAGACGAGCATTTTAATTTTGCGGTTACACGTACTTATCGCGGCTGATTCGCCCTAAAATTTTCCGCATTTCCGCCCGGGCCCGGAACGCGCGCACCTTGACCAGCGGAACCGACCAGCCGGTCAGCGCCGCAATTTCTTTAACGGAACGCTCTTCAATTTCAAGCAGAGTAATCACAAGCCGGGCCGGTGGCGAAAGCTGTTCCAGGATTTTGTTCACCAGGTCCCGCGCGGCGCTTGCACTTTCGCTCGCGGTGTCCGGCTGGACCACGAAGCGATCCAGCCATGCCGTTTCCAATTCGCTCAATTCGGTGAACGCCGTCTCCCGGTTGCGCTGGTGACCGCGGAGGAAATCATAACAAGTCCGCACCGCCAATCGCATCAGCCAATGTTCGAAGGGCGCTTCCCCGCGAAAGCTACTCAACTTCTGAAACGCCTTGATGAAAATCTCCTGAACAATGTCTTCGACCTCGCTCTCCCGGCGGGCGTAGCGGCGCGCAGTGGCGAAGACGCGCGGCTGATATTTCTGGATCAATGGCTCAAAGCTGGCCGGGTCGCCTTTCAGCACCGCAGCAATCAGCTCCGAGTCAGTGGATTCCATCGCGTCCACTTAGGCTAAAGCAAAGAGTCTGTCAAAAAAAGAAAGCCACCGCTCGGGCAGCAGTGGCTTTGGTGCCGCGGCACAAAATCGTTATTTGTCGGCGGGCTTCTCCACCGGTTTTTCACCGGGAGGCGTGTTGGAACGGCCCAATGCGCCTTCGCGCCGGTTTTCCACCATCTTCCGGCGTTGCTCGATCAACCTCATGGTTTCCTTGTCCGAATCCGAAAGTGTCCCGGCCGCTTTTTTCTTTTCCAATTCCGCCATTTTCTTATCGACCGCTTGTTTCAGCTTGGTGCGACGTTCTTCCGGAGGAAGTTTCTGAAGCTCAGCCTGGTCGAGGCCAAGTTCCTTCATCAGCTTTTTCATTTCCTCCCCGCGCTTCTCCAGGGCGGCGCCGGCCTGTGGATTCTTCTCCTTGAATTCCTTGACCTTGGCGGCCCGCTCTTCGGGCGTCAGATTTTTCAAGGTTTCCCGAAATTCTTCCCGGCTGGGTCGAACCGGCGGCTTCACGTCTTCCGCCCGCGAAAATTGGGCCGTCGAAAACACCGCCAACCCCGCGACCAAATAAATAAATTTCACGTTCTTCATGTCAATTCCTTTGCTTTGAGTTTTTGATTTGCTGCATCAGGCAAGACGGCGCGGCAGGGTGCAAAGTTACAGCAGGACAGGAGAGGTTTAATGGCGGACGATTCCGAATGACTCCTCAAAGGCGGCGGAAAATTTTGCGATGTCGCTGGAAATTTTTGCCGGCTGATCTCCGACAGTGGACATCATGCGCTCAACCATTTCGGGTTTGGATCGGAGGACTTCGACTGCAAAGACAATCAGGGAAAGGTGATTGTTGATGTCGTGGCGCATTTTCGAAAGCTTCTGGTTCAACGCCTCGATTTGTTCGGAGGTAAGCGTCACCGGCTCATTTGGTAATCCCATGCCGAAACGATGTGCTGACCCAGTATTGAAAGCAAGCGAGTTTGCTTTCTTCAAGGCGAAGCCCGTTCTTTTTTCTCCATCTCCCTCAAGATCCGGCCGTAATAGCCCCCCCGCTCCAACAATTGCGCGTGCGTTCCAAGTTCAATGATTTTTCCGCGCTCCATCACAATGATTTTGTCAGCCCGACGGATCATGCCCAGCCGGTGCGCGACGATCAAAGTGGAGGGCCCTTTGATCAGTTGCTCGATGCTTTCCAGCACCAGCGACTCGCTCTCTGCATCCAGCGCGCTCGTCGGCTCATCAAGCAAAAGGACTGGCGCGTTCTTCAAGAAAGCGCGCGCCAGATTGATCCGCTGCTGTTCGCCAATGCTCAGGCGGGCTGCGCCTTCGCCAATCATCGTTGCAAACTTTTCCGGAAGTTGTTCGATGAACTGGTCGGCGTTCGCCCAGCGCGCCGCTGTTTTGATTTCCTCGATGGATGCGTCCGGTTTCCCGTAGGAAATATTCTCCGCAACCGTCGCGGGCAGAACGACGGGTTGTTGCAGGACCAGGGAAATCTGCTCCCTCAAATTCTTCAAGCCGAGCTCACACAAATCCACCCCATCCAACTTGATCAAGCCGCTGGCTGGATCAAAAAAACGCGGGAGCAGATTGAGCAGCGTGGTTTTCCCGGAGCCGCTCGGGCCAATTATCGCGACACATTCACCCGGCTCGATCGTAAAAGAAATCTCGTGCAAAATTTCCCGCTGTGGATCGTATGCGAACGAAACCTTTTGAAATTCGACCCGGCCTTTGACTTTCAACTTTTGCTTTCCTGAATCCTTCACTTCCTCCGGCGCATCCAAAATTTCAAATACGCGCCGCGTTCCCGCGCTCGCAGCGGACACAGTCGCTCCCACGTGGGAAAGCTGGTTGAGCGGCTCGTAAAGCTGCGCAAGATAGGCGATGAAAATCAAAAGTTCGCCGACGCTCAATCGCCCGGCCAAAACTTCTCTTGCGCCGAGCCAGGCGATCAGGGTCGCGCCGGCCGCAAAAAGAATTGCCAGCGAAAAACCATAGAGCAGTTCCAGACCGTGTTGGGCCATCCGGTTTTGCTCCGCCACGGATGCGCGCCCCGCGAATCGTTCCTTTTCAAATTCCTCCCGCGTGTAGCTTTGGATCAACTGCATCGCCGCGATGTTTTGCTGCACGAGCGCAGTCACCTTGCTGTCCGCCTGCTGCGCGGCTGCGGCGCGTTCGCCCATTTTTTTTCCCAAAAGTTTGATCACGAGGAACAGCAACGGCACGAGCGCGAGTGAGGCGACCGTCAACCTCCCGTTCAGCCGCGCCATGACGTAAACCATCAGCAGCAACGAAAAAAAAGCCCCGACGAAAGTGACGAGCCCCTGTTGAAAAAGCGACTGGAAGGAATAGGTGTCCCACGAAGCGCGATAAATCAGGTCGCCCGTCTGCGCGCCCTGATGAAAACGCATCGAGAGCATTTGCAGCCGGGAGAAAACTTCCGCGCGGACCCGGGTCAAACCGCGGAGCCCGATTTTAATCGAGAGAAAATTTTGCGCCGCCGAGAATCCCGCTTGCGCAAAGTAGATGAGAAAAATCGCGGCGCTCAACCCAATCAGCCAGTCGGATTTGTCCCAGCGTTGCAGGAACGCTGCGTTCCATTGCGGAAGTGGTTTGCCTCCCAGAACCGAATCAACGATGAGCGCAAGCGGCCAGGGTTTGAGCACGCTGAGCTCGATACTCGCCAGCATCAGCCCGAACACCGAAACCAATCGCCAGCGGTCGTGGCGAAAATATTGCAGGGCGCGCAGCAGGTTTTTCATCTCTCATTGGCCATCACGGTGCGACTTCAGCAGCGGGCGGATGGGTCGGAGCGATCCGGTTGCGGTAGCGAAATAAATACATGAGCCCGATCGCGACAAAAACGAAAAGCACGACCGACAACCCGATGGCCACGCCTTTAAAAAGTCGCGCCTGCCGGAACATTTTTTCCGAACGCTCCTTTTCTTCCGCCTTGAAAAGGGCGAATTCGGCATCGAGCGAACTGGGCGCAGCGCGGTCATCTTTGAGCTGCAGCACCAGCAATCTCGCGTCCGCCTTGCCAAATTGAACGGGGTATTTCGCGAGGGTTTCACCTGAGGGCGGGATGAAGCCGCATTCCTTTTTCCAGAACGGCGCAGGCTCCTCCGTCCACAACCGAAACAAGCCGTGATTGGTCGCCACGCTCTGAATGCGTTCCCACAAAAGCGGTCGCAGCGGATCGGTCAGACCGAAATCGAAAAAGGCCTCGCTGTGCAGCTTGCCTTCGGAACCGGCAATCTTCAGGCCGGTCGCGCCCAAAAGTTTTCCTTCAGCGCCTTGGACGATTTGAAATTCCGTGAACCGTTTATCGAGTTCCTCGGCGGGAAGGTGGGCTGATTTCCAAAGCGAGAGCAATTCTGCCACGTCGTCCGTGGTGGCGCGACGCACTTTGTATCCTGAAGGATTCATCGCTGCCGATGCTAGCAAACGAAAAGTGGCGGTAAAGAGTTGGTTGTGCAGTAAAACCGCGATTTTTTTCAACAGTAACGACCCGCGATCCGTTCAGCCGCTAAGGCAATGGCGGCGGGCTGGGCGGAGAGGTTTGAGAGGTGGCGATGACCCGAAAAAATCGCTTCGGCACCTTCGCCGCGTTGGTATCCGTGAGCAGCAACGCGCCATCGACCGCAGCCGTGTTCGTCGAGAGCGTGATCCAGGTTGCCAGATTGGTTGAGGCCTGAAATTGATAGATTTTTCCCGGCACGCCCGCCGCTTGCAGTTGAAACACTCCATTGCTTCTCACCTGGGTACCAGAAGAGGCGAGCGTCACTGGGTTGGCCGCGAAATTCACATTCGTCGCATTGGTTCCAATGATTGGAAACGAGGCATTTGTTCCGACGAAAATGACCTGGTTTGAGGGAGTGAAACCGCTCGCCACGGCCTGGGGTGAGACGTTGTAGCTCCCGGTGGAAAGGCCGGAAAAAAT
>JBDSIW010000517.1:0-18659 GCA_039917795.1 Verrucomicrobiota bacterium
CGGCGGCGGAACAAAATCAGAGCGCCACGGTGGTGGCGAACGTGGAGCGACGCAACGGTTTTGCGGATGAGATCAAATTGTCCATCGAAGGATTTTCCTCGGCGAACGAGCCAATCGCCAAAAGCATCGACGTTCCAGCCGTTACTTTGAAAACCAATGCGAGCCGTGCCGAGTTCCAGATGTCGGCCAGGCTGGACGGTGAAAGCGGATCGCGACCCATTTTTGTTCGAGCGGAAAGTGGCAGCAACGTCGGACAGGTCAGTCGCTTCATGGATTTTAAGATCTCAGAATTTCCCTTCGTGCTCTCCACCTCGTTGCCGCGGTTGGGCATGACGGCGCTTCGTCCGGGGCAAACCAATTCTGCTGCAGCAGAAGCGGAATTTTCCATCAAGGTGGCGCGGCGCGGATTATTTAGTGATGAAATTGCCCTTTCGATCGAGGGATTGCCGGAGGGGATCACCGCGACGTCCACCAATCTCGTGCGGGGTTTGGGCGAAGCGGAGTTTAAATTTGTCGCCACTGAGAAAGCGAAACCGGCGACGAACAATGTCGTCATCGTCGGCGTGGCCAACGTAAATGGGAGGGAATTTCGCCAGCGCGCTCCGGTCATTCAATTAATCGTCAACGCGCCCGCCGAAGTCGCCGCAACTACCGCCGCAAAATGAATCGCGAAAAAATCTCCAATCGGTTAGCAACTGCCTCCGGAGGGTGCGAAGAAGTGTTTCCGAATTCGACCTTCAGGGTTCGATGTTCGATGTCGGATGCTTCCAAATTTCAAACATTGAACCACCAACAGCCAACATCGAACATTGAACGAAGACAAACCGCTGGGAGAAGGGTGCTCCCCGGCATTTCAACGATTCTTCTTCTTTCTTTCTCCACTTTTGCGCAGGACGCAAAGCCTGTCAGCTATTACCACGACCTCGTTCCCGTTCTAAAGCGGAGCTGCACCGGGTGCCATCATCCTGCGAAACTTAAGGGCGAACTGGACCTGACAACACACGACGCTATTAAGAAAGGCGGGAAACACGGGTCCGCATTCGTGGTGGGCGATGCGAAGAAGAGTGTTCTCATCGAAAACATTTCCGGCGATGAACCGGATATGCCAAAGGAGGGCGACCCGCTTTCCAAAGCTGAGGTCGCGGCGTTTGAACGCTGGATTGGAGAAGGCGCCAAAGACGACACCCCGGAGGACGCAAGGAACCCTTTCAAGCTCGCCAAATCCCCAGAATACACCGCGCCTCCCGTCGTCTCGGCCATCTCGTTTTCTCCCGAAGGAAACATGCTCGCCGTTTCCGGTTATCACGAGGTGCTCCTGCACAAACCCGACGGTTCCGGCTTGATCGGCAGGCTGCTTGGCGAATCTCCCCGCATCGAATCGATTACTTTCTCGTCGGACGGAAAACTCCTGATGGTTGCTGGCGGGGCGCCTTCGCGCTTCGGTGAAATTCAGGTCTGGGATGTCGCGACGAAGGCCGAATTGAAGTCGTTTAAAATTTCTCCCGACTCACTTTACGGAGCTTCATTCTCGCCCGACGGAACAAAAATCGCGGTGGGTGCGGCGGATAAATCCGTCCGGATCATCTCCGCCGAGGACGGTAAGGAACTTGTGAAGTTCGACAACCACAGCGACTGGACCTTTGGCGCTTTGTTCACCCGGAATGGGAAGCGAATCCTCTCGTGCAGCCGCGACAAAGCGATGAAGTTGATCGACGCTTCAAATGGTCAGTTCATCGACGACGTGAACAAATTGCTGGAGGGGATATTGTGTTTCGCGCGGAATCCAAATGACGACGTCGTCGCCTATGGTGGGGATTTGGGCACGCCGCGCATTTATCGAATTTCCGATAATCAAAATCGCGGCGCGGGCGACACTGCGCGAGACGCCAATTTTCTTCGAGCCTTGGAACGTCAGCCCTCCGCAGTGCACTCCATAACGTGGAGTCCAGACGGAAATCGCGTGGCGGTTGGGTCCAGCGGCGAGGCGCGGATTTATTCCGTGGCGGACGGAAAACGAACCGCAGTTCTGGCGGGAAATGAAGGGGCCATTTTTGCGATGTCGTTTCACCCGAGCAACAATCGGATCGCAACCGGCGGATTTGATGGCCAAGTGAGGATCTTCGATTCCACCGCCGGTACGCTGGTGACAAATTTTATCCCGGTCGCTCTCACGATGGCGAAACAGGTTGCCGCCGCGCCAAGCGAAGCGGCTGCAAAATAGGCACTCGCCAATTTGAAAATCGCCCATTCAATCGCTCCCGCGCCCGAAAGTTCCCCTGCTGCGAAAAAAGACGTTACCCGCCTTCGCGACTTGTCGCCCCAACAATGGAAATCTGGAATCGCCGCGTGGCTCGGATGGCTCTTTGACGGCCTGGACATGCATCTTTACACGCTGGTGGCGGCGTCTTTCGTTGCGCAACTCATGCATGTCGCCAGTCCGGCTGATCCGCTGGTCAAACAAAAGAGTTCGTGGATTCAAGCGGCGTTCCTGGTTGGCTGGGCTTTGGGCGGCGGATTTTTCGGAAGACTCGGCGATAAACTGGGCCGCTCCCGCGCGCTCAGTCTGACGATTCTGACCTACGCGATTTTCACCGGCCTTTCTTTTTTCGTCAGCACCTGGTGGCAATTGTTGATTTGCCGTTTCCTAGCCGCGCTCGGCATCGGTGGAGAATGGGCGGTCGGGGCGAGTTTGCTTTCAGAAACCTGGCCCAAGAAATGGCGCCCGTGGATCGCGGGAGTTCTGCAAACTGGAGTGAATGTCGGAGTTCTTTTGGCGAGCGTCACCTCGTATGCGCTGGCCTCGAAGCCAGAGCGCTACCTGTTCCTGGTCGGAGTGATACCGGCGCTCATGGTTTTTTGGATTCGGAAAAACGTTCCTGAACCGGAGGAATGGCGGGCCGCGAAATCCAAGGCTGGACGCGAGCCGCGGGTGATGGACCTGTTCCGCGGAGAAACACGGCGGACAACGCTTCTGACCATTGTGATCTGCTCCCTGACCTTGTCCGGCTGGTGGGCATTTATGTTTTGGCATCCTCAACATTTGCGAAGCCTTCCGGAATTGGCAGCCTGGACGGAACCCCAAAAACGACAACTCATTTCCAAGGCGTTTTTCTCGATCATCGCGGTCTCGATGGCGGGAAATTTTTTCTCATCGTGGCTGGCCGTTTATCTCGGCTATCGGCGGACCATTCTGTGGATGTGCCTTGGATTTTTCCTCGCGTTTTACGGGACATACTCCGTTCCCCGCAGCTACGAATCCCTGCTGCATTGGCTGCCGCTGATCGGATTTTTTTCCGGAATGTTCGGCCTTTTCACAATGTATTTGCCGCCGCTTTTCCCAACGTTATTGCGGACGACCGGTGCAGGCTTCTGTTTCAATATCGGACGGATCGCCGCTGCCATCGGCACTGTGGTCTTCGGGCTTTATCTGAAAGTCGATTTTCGCACCACGTTGCAGACGATGGGCTTTTTATTTTTGGCCGCGATGCTGATTTGCTTGTTCCTCCCGGAATTATCAAAAGAGGAAAGCGGAAGAAAATAATCCGAAGAATCCCAGCTTTGAAAACCCATTGCCGTAAAGACAAAAGGGCTTGGTTTTATTTGAACCCAGACTTAATTCCGAGGTTCAAGCATCAGAAACTTCGGCGGTTGCTCCGTCCGCATTCTCTTCACTAATCACCGGCGCGATCGCCTGAAGTTTGTCTTTCTGGTCGAGGTTGATGAGCTTCACGCCTTGGGTGTTGCGTCCCGCTTCCCGGATGGCTTTAACGGCTGTGCGCACCATTTGGCCACCCACAGTGATAAGCATAATCTCGTCGTTGTCGTGAACGGTCAGCGCCCCGATCACCACGCCGGTCTTGTCGTTCGTTTTCATCGTGATGATCCCTTTTCCGCCCCGGCTCTGAACTCGATACTCATCAAAGTCCGTTCGCTTGCCGATGCCGTTTTCTCCCGCGACCAGCAACGTCGCATCCGGCACGACCACTGCCGCCGCTACGACAGCGTCCGTTTTTTCCAACCGTATTCCACGAACCCCGGCGGCGGAACGGCCCATGGATCGAATATCCGCTTCGGAAAACCGAATGCTCATTCCTTCGCGCGTGATGATCACCACGTCGTCGCCCGGCACCGTCACAATCCCGGCCTCATCCGTCTCGCTGCCTCGGGTCAACTTCACATCAATCAAAATATCTCCCTCATCAATGCCGATGGCAATAATTCCGCCCTTCCGCATGTTGCCGAAATCCGAGAGAGCAGTTTTTTTAACGGTGCCCTGTTGCGTGACAAAAAAGAGCTCGCTCGATTGAGTCCAGGTCTGATCTTCCCGGTTCGACCCGGTCTTTGAGATCACGCGAATGAGCGCGGCCACTTTTTCGCCGGCCTTCAATTCCAAAAGATTGGCGATGCTGCGACCCTTCGAAGCGCGGCCCATGTCCGGAATTTCGTGAACCCGTTCCACGTAGACGCGTCCCGTGTTCGTGAAGAACATCAGGTAATCATGCGTGCTGGCCGTGAAAAGGTGCTCGATAAAATCGTTTTCGTCGTCAGTCGCGCCTTCGCGTGTCGTCATTCCGATCACGCCCTTTCCGCCACGGCGCTGCGCACGATAGGAACTGACATTGGTGCGTTTGATCAATCCGCTGTGGGTCAACGTGATGATGACGCCTTCGTTCGCAATCAAATCTTCAATGGCAATCTCGCCTTCGTCTGGGACGAGATCGGTCATGCGCGGCGTCGCATATTTCTGCTGAATCTCGCGCAGTTCCGCTTTGATGATTTCCATCACTCGCGATTCCTTGGCGAGGATGTCGAGCAAATCCTTGATTTTCTCGATCAGCTCTTTGTATTCCGCCTTGACCTTGTCGATTTCCAATCCCGTCAGTTGATAAAGCCGGAGTTCCAATATGGAATTCGTCTGCGCTTCGCTGAAGGAATAACGGCCATTGGTCAGGCGCGCTTCGCTTCGAATGAGAATGCCAAAATTTTCGATCTGGGCCCGACTGAATTCAAAGGCCAGTAATTTAATTTTAGCTTCCTCGCGATTGGCGGAGCTTCGAATAATCCTGATGAATTCATCCATGTTCGAGAGCGCGATCAAATAGCCATCGAGAATTTCCGCGCGCTCTTCCGCTTTACGAAGTTCAAAACGAGTTCGTCGAATAACCACCTCGCGGCGATGCTCGATGTAACAACTGATCATCTCCTTGAGATTGAGAATTTTCGGCCGCCCGTGATCGATCGCCAGCGAGTTGACGCTAAAACTGCTTTCCAACTGGGTGAATTGGTAAAGGTTGTTGATGACAACCTTGGGAATGCCGTCGCGTTTTAATTCGATCACTACCCGGGTATTTTCATCCGATTCATCACGAATCGCGGTGATGTCGCCGATGACTTTTTCATTCACGAGTTCGGCAATGCGCTCAACAAGCGTGGCGCGATTGACGTTGTAGGGAATTTCCGTAACCACCAATTGCTCGCGCCCACCCTTGAGTTGTTCTACGCCAACCTTGCCGCGAACTTTCAAACTGCCACGCCCGGTGGCGAAATATTGTTTAATCGGCTCGAGGCCACAAACCGTGCAGCCGGTGGGAAAATCCGGCCCCTTCACGAACTTCATCAATTCAGGAAGTGTGATTCCGGGTTGATCAATCTGCGCGCAAATTCCGTCGATGACCTCGCCCAAATTGTGCGGAGCCATATTTGTGGCCATACCGACTGCGATGCCCGTTCCGCCATTCACCAATAGATTAGGGAATGCGGCTGGGAAAACTTTTGGTTCAGTCAGGCGTTCGTCATAATTTGGAACAAAATCGACGGTGTCTCGATCCATGTCCTGCATTAGCGCGGCGCCAAGATGGGTCATGCGCGCCTCCGTATAACGCATCGCTGCTGGCGGATCGCCCTCAACGGAACCGAAATTTCCTTGTCCCTCGATGAGTATCTCGCGCATCGCCCAATGCTGCGCCATGTGAACGAGCGTCGGATAAATCACCGCTTCACCGTGTGGATGATAATTACCACTAGTGTCACCGCAAATCTTAGCGCATTTGTAAGGCTTGCGTCCCGGATAAAGTGAGAGCTGTTGCATTGCGAACAAAATGCGCCGTTGCGACGGCTTCAGCCCGTCGCGCGCATCGGGCAATGCCCGGGAAATAATCACGGACATCGAGTAATCCAGGAACGAATTCTTTATCTCGTCGGCTACATTGATTTTTTCCACCTTCTCATTGGCGGCAAAGAGAGGTGTGCTGGTAATCGGCAAATCGTCTTTGGGAGTTTCGTTTTGGTCGTCAGGCATGGAAATGTCAGGTTGTAATCAAAATGTCTTCAAGACGGGCGGGAAGCAGCGCAATGGCAAACTGCGCACAGGCTGCCCGCATCCGTCCGTCCGTCGTCGAAAGTATCTCGCATTTGTGCAGATCAGCCGTGGCAATGTGCAGCGCATCCAACGTTTGCAAAGGGATGCCCGGATGACACGCTAATTGCATTGCACTGGCACGTTCCAAAACACGGCGATTGAGCGATTGCAACTGAATCAAGTCAGTGTCGATCATAGCCAGGAACTTTTCCCCAGCCGAAATCCGTTCTCGCGAGGTAATGTGCCCTGCCCGCTCCTGGGCGAGCAGGGCCGAACGAACCTCCGATAATGCCAGTTCCGAGGTTTCAAACGGATGCCCCGCAAGGTTTGCGTCAAACCAAGCGCTGTCCGGCTCGCGAACGATCAATTTGACGATGATGGCTGAATCCAGATACATCGTCACTAGGGGCGCGAATCGCGGTCTTGTCGAATCAATTCCTCGGCGGACGGCCCACCGTGAACCCGCTGTTTCAGAAGGTAGTCTCCCATCCCGCCGAAAACTTTCCGACCGTGCTTTGCTCTGACGGGCGACAATACTGCTTTCGGCAAACCATCGCTGGTGATGGTAACTTCCTGGCCACCGGCAACTGAACTCCAACAATGCGGAGAGTTTAGCTTTCGCGGCCCGAACCGGAATCGCCAGACCGAGATCGGCCATCGTTATGGTTTCTTTCAGGACAAGCGATTGAGGCTGTGATTTCGGCCATTTGCTCGAGGTCTGCGTCTTCATTTCCCTAATGTAGTCAAACGAGACTACATACAAGCTTTTCCTCACACATCCAAATTTCGGACGTTTAACGCATTGTCCTCGATGAACTGGCGCCGGGGCTCCACTTCATCGCCCATCAGCTTGGTAAACATCTCCTCAGCCTCCACCAAGTCGGTCATGTCGATGCGAAGCAGTTTGCGTTTTTCGGGATTCATCGTGGTCTCGAACAATTCTTTCGCATTCATTTCACCAAGACCTTTGAATCGTTTGATTTGAATTCCCTTTTTACCCGCGTCTTTTACGCCGGCCAGAATCTCTGCAATTGAAAAAAGCGGCTTGGCGGTGGCTCGTTCCCCTTCCCCTTCTATTAATTCAAATAGCGGTTTATCCTGGGCCGAATAGTGTTCCACGTTCAGGCCTTTTTGGTCCAGCTTCTCCAGCAACTCAGTGATCGCTTTGCTCTCGTGCAGTTCGACATGCTTGGCGCGTCGAATGTTCCCGTTTTTCTTTTCAAAGGTGGTGGTGTCTCCCTCTTCCGTTCCGAATAATTTTAAATCCGGGTTTTCTCCGCCAAATTTCGCCAGGTCTTCCTCGGTGTGAAAATAATAAACGGTTTCGTCATTGCCGTCGCGAACCTTGACCAAGTGACGCGGCAATTCGTGCGTTTGGGAATTTCGCTTCTCAACATAATCACCAAAATCACCGCCGTGGCGTCGAATCGACTGCACGTATTTATCGAGCGACTCGAGCAACTCCAGAATTTCCTGAAGCTGTCTGTCGGAAAGCTCCTTGTCCGTGGCCAGATCGCGTAATCGCACATCTTCACTGCCCAGTTCCAGAAGGATCTTGTTCATCTGCGCGTCGTCATCAACGTACTCGACCCGCTTTTTTCGCGTCAATTGATAGAGTGGCGGCTGGGCAATATAGACGAATCCCTGCTTCACCAGTTGCGTCATCTGCCGGTAAAAAAAAGTCAGCAGCAAGGTGCGAATGTGCGATCCATCCACATCGGCGTCGGTCATGATGATGATCTTGTGATAGCGAAGTTTGTTGATGTCAAATGCCCCTTCCCCTTCGCCCGTCCCGATGCCGGTACCAATGGCCGTGATCATCGTGCGGATTTCTGTATTTTGAAGAACCTTATCCAGCCGCGCTTTCTCCACATTGATCAGCTTTCCGCGGATCGGAAGAATCGCCTGAAATTTTCGGTCGCGCCCCTGTTTCGCAGAGCCACCGGCGGAATCCCCTTCCACAATATAAAGCTCGGTATTCGCGGGGTCGCGATCCGAACAATCCGCCAGTTTTCCCGGGAGGCCTCCGCCGGTTAACGCGCTTTTGCGAACCGTGTCGCGCGCTTTCCTCGCTGCTTCCCGCGCCCGCGCGGCATTCAATCCCTTCTCTACCACCTTTTTCGCAATCGAAGGATTCTGGTCGAAGTAATTCATCAACCCTTCGTAACAAATCGAGCCGACGATGCTTTCAACTTCCGGCGAAATAAGTTTCACCTTCGTCTGCGATTCAAATTTCGGATCGCTATGTTTGATTGAAACCACCGCCGTCAAACCTTCACGCACATCGTCGCCGGTAATCTGCGGATCTTTGGCGTCCAAGAGTTCGTTCTGTTTCGAGTATTGGTTGATCGCGCGAGTAAGCGCGCTGCGAAAGCCGGACAAATGCGCGCCGCCGTCGGGATTGTGAATCGTGTTGGTGTAACAAAGAACCTGTTCGTTGTAGCTGTCGTTGTATTGCAGCACGACTTCGACGTGCACTTCGACTTCTTTGTCGGAAGTTTGCACTTTCCCTTGTTTAAAAAATCCGATCGGCTTCGGGTGAATCAGTTCCTTGCCTTTATTCAACTGCTTCACGAATTCCGAGACCCCGTCCTTGTAGAAAAAAACCTCAGGTTTCCCCTCCGGCTTGCGCTCGTCCAGGAAGGTAATTTCCAAACCAGAATTCAGAAACGCCAATTCCCGCAATCGCTGAGTGATTCGATCGCTCTTGAACTCCGTCGTATCGCGAAAAATTTCCGGGTCAGGCTTGAAGGTGATCAGCGTTCCGGTCCCTTTCGCTTTGCCGATGACTTCTAGTTTCTTGACGGTTTTGCCCCGCTCAAATTCCATGTGATGCACGCTGCCGTCACGAATCACTTCGACTTCAAACCATTCAGAAACGGCATTTACGCACTTCGCGCCCACGCCATGCGTTCCACCGGAAAATTTATATCCGCCTTGCCCGTATTTCCCGCCGGAATGCAAGGTTGTCAGCACCATTTCCACACCGGGGATATGGTATTGTGGATGAATATCGACGGGAATTCCGCGCCCGTTATCCCGAATCGAAATCGAACCATCGACGTGAATTGTCACCTCAATTTTGGTGCAATGACCCGCGAGAAATTCGTCCACGGAATTATCCATCACCTCGGAAACACAATGATGCAACGCACGCTCATCCGTGCCTCCGATATACATTCCGGGCTTTTTGCGAACAGCCTCGAGCCCCTCCAGTTTTCCAAGTTGGGCCGATCCGTAAGCCTGGTTAGGATCAGGCGCAGTGGACGCAGTTTCTCGCTCTAAAGTATCGTTTTCGTTGGACATAAAAAATCTGCGGAAGGTCAATTTCCCCGCGCCATTCTAGTGGAGAAATTTTAGAAAAAAACCACGCCCGACACAACTTCTATTTAAAGTTACTTTCGAAGCAAAAACACCATTAATGGTGTCGTGAAAGCCTGAGCAACACGACTAATTGCGTTCGGGAAAATTTTGCAAGATGACAAATTCTGCCGTTACGATTTGATGTCACGCAGCTGGAAAAACGTGCTCCCGATAATAAAAAAGGTGACGTTTACCGCCGCCAATACGAAAAGCGATTCGAGAATTCGCGACCAGGGAATCGGCTGTCCGTAAACCGCCACCCAGGCCCGGAAATGATGCAGCAACATGTATTCGCGGTAGTCCTGGAGGAAGGGAATATTTTCCATGACGAGATTCAAAAGCAGAACAGAAAATCCAAGCACGGTCGCCGCCGCGGGCTTCATGTTAAAACAGCTGAACATGAACGCCAGCGTCGTCATGGTCGCAGCGTTGATGCCGAGAAAAACGTGGGAGAGGGCGTAAATTTTCAACCCATGCGCGGCATCCATCACGTTAAAAATTCGATCGGGTTCCGGAATGAAAACGAACATCCCATTCCAAGGGAACCACATCCTCGCGAAGATCACTGCCATGGCTCCCAGGACCACCACGAGCAGGATGGAAAAAATAATTCCCGCGCACCACTTGATGAAAAGAAGACGCACGCGCGAAATCGGCCGCGATAAAATCATGCGCAGTGTTCCATCTTCGGCTTCCTTCGCCACCATGTCGCCGCCCACCAGACAAGCGTAAAGCGGCATCAAAAATAAAATTTGCGGAAACAACATGATCAACGCCACCGAAAGAGCGGAGATATAGTTCGCGGTCAGGTAACCATTCCCTTCGAGCAAACGCGCCACGCCTCGTTCCCAATTGGAGAAATGGAACGCCAGCAGCATCGCGTTTTGTGCAAGGAGAAATGTTCCGAACCCGATGTAAGTTCGTTTTTTGCCGAAGAGCTTCCAAAGTTCGTTGCGGAGCTGTAGGTAAAACATCATCGGCTTCCTTTCATCAACGACAGATAAAAATCCTCCAGAGTCTGTTCCACAACGGCGATTTCAAAGAGCGGCATCCCGTCCTCCACCAGACGCTTGACGACCTGGTCAGTTGAGATTCCTTCGGCCAGCGTGATGAATTGGCCCTCCCGAACTTCCTCAATCAGCTTCCATTCCAGCAAGCGCCTCGACGCCTCTGCAAAACTCCCCACGCGGATGCGGACCCAGTTCTTCTGCCCCCGTGCCTCGGATATTTTCCCTTCAAAAACCTTCTTCCCTTTGTTCATTACTGCGATGCGCGTGCAAAGTTGTTCGACCTCATTCAGCAAATGAGAAGACAATAGAATCGTCAACCCCAGCTCGCGTTGCAGGCGCAAAATTGTTTCGCGCATTTCGTGGATGCCTTCCGGATCGAGCCCATCGCTCGGCTCGTCGAGAATCAGGAGCTCGGGTTTGGGCAACAACGCCTGGGCAAGGGCAAGGCGTGCGCGCATCCCGTGCGAGTAAGTTTTGACTTTGGATTTCTCGCGCCCGCTCAGGCCAACCCACTCAAGCACCTCGTGAATCCGAGCCTTGGGAGTCGGAGCCGAATAATGGGTGAGAATCTCCAAATTCTTCCAGCCGCTTAAAAAATCATAGAAGACCGGCGTCTCAAAAATGGCCCCGACATTTTGCAACGCCTTCTGGCGAACACGGGTCACGTCATGACCGCAAATTCTGATCTCCCCACGCGTCGGCCAAACCTGCCCCAGCATCATCCCGATGGCGGTTCTTTTCCCCGCGCCGTTGTGGCCAAGAAGTCCAAAAATTTCCCCCTTCGGCACATGCAAATCCAAATCCGACACCGCGCATTGCTTCCCAAAATATTTGCTGATTTGCCGCAGCTCGATCATCTGTGGGCAAACAGTGTCAAGCCTACGGGGCTAAATCAACTCCACAGGAGCGTCCGCAGGCGAAAGAGTTTTCTATTTGGTTCCCTGAATTTCCAGGAGCTTCTTGATGTGTCCATCGGCGTAGAGATAATTCATTTCCTTCCCGGGACCGCGCGCGGCGTGAAATCCCTCCTTGTCGAAAAAGACCGGGATTTGGTGCGCGTCGAAATTAATCGTCAAAAGGCTAAGGTGTTCGGCGTCCTGGCCGTTGAGCAAATTGTTCCAGCTGTAGCTTGACCCGGTTTCCGCGAAAAATTTCGGGTCGGACGGACAATGCAGCACGTTGGAATTCCCCAAATTATTCTGGAGCACGACGTCCACCGCGGCGGGTGCGTCATTTGTCGCGGGAGGAGAATTTGTCGCCATCAGCTTGTCCCGCATGATTGGCAGGCGGTTGTTGTTATCGGAAACGTAGATCTGAAGCGCCAATCCGATTTGATGCAAATTGTTCAAGCAAGCAGTTCCGCGCCCTGCCTCTTTCGCTTTGCTTAATACCGGAAATAAAAGAGCGGCAAGAATTCCAATGATGGCAACGACGACCAGCAGTTCGATCAACGTAAAAGCGCGCGGGCTTTTCATTCGTTTCAGCGAAACATTCGCCCACTCTCCATGCCCTTTTGGATTTCCTCCATCAGCGGAGCCATCTCAGCCTTGGTCTGCGCGGAACTCTGGCTGTAAAAACTTTTCAGACCGATCGTCGCCACTTTTTTTTGCAGGTCCTCGCTCAATGCCGGACCGACTTTCGAGTCGCCGGGAATTTTGGGCGAATCACTGGGAGCCTCGCGCAGGCGCTTCACGGCATCATCCATGGCTCGTTTACGCTTGTCCGCCGGCATTTGTTCGAAAGCCGTGATCATCTGCTTAAATCCTCCGGGCATGGTCGCTTCGAGGAATTCGCCCTTTTCCGCTTCCGACATTTCATTGAACCATCCCGCCATCAGGGAGCTGCCCCGAAACTTCCGGCGCTCCTCCGCGCTCAACGAATTGATTTTCGCCGCCAGATCCCTCAATGCTTTAGCCCGTTTCTCCGCTGACAGTTTTCTCAAATCAGTCTGGCTCAGGAAGGCGCGTACTTTCTCAGCCGTCATTTTGGAATTCCGTGCAATCGTGTAGCCGGTCCAGGCGATTAACCAGACGGCAATAAAACTCACAGCGGCCAGGAGGATGGTTCGTCGTCGCGGATTCATCGGCTCAAGCTAGCATTTCGAAATCGGGATGCGATGAAAAATCGATCCAGAAAGACGCGACGGGTCCGGGATCAACTTGCTTTTATTTGAAGGGTCGCGAACATTTTGCCCATGAATCAATCTAGGATTTTAGCCTTTGCCGGCAGCACTCGCGCCGGTTCATTCAACAAGCAATTAGTCAGGATTGCGGCGGATGCCGCTCGGGCCGCTGGAGCCAACGTGACCGTGATTGATCTCCGCGATTTTCCCATGCCGCTTTACGACGGGGACTTGGAAACGGCGAGCGGCCTGCCGGAAAATGCAAAGAAGTTTAAAAAACTTCTGCGCGAAAATGACGGCCTCTTGATTTCCTCCCCGGAATACAACAGCTCCATTTCTGCCGTATTAAAAAATGCAATCGATTGGGCCTCCCGCACTGAGTCCGACGACGAACCATCGCTTGTGGCATTTCAAGGGAAGGTGGCTGCGTTGGTCAGCGCCTCGCCCGGAGGACTCGGCGGTTTGCGCGGGCTCGTACATTTGCGCTCCATCCTTGGGAACATTGGGGTGATCGTTCTGCCTGATCAGGTTTCCATTTCGTCAGCGCACGATGCGTTCGATGGCAGCGGCAAATTGAAGGATGCCGGAAAATCCAAACAAGTTGCGGATATCGGCGCGGGACTGGCGAAAATCCTCGGCCAGGTAAAGATCAAATGAACTTTTGCGTTCGGTGGTGAGAAATTCCCAATTGAGAATTTCTTTATCCGCTGATTTTTAAAGCAAGAATTTCACTCTTCGCATTCCAGTGTCGAACCAATCTGAGTTGTGATCCGTCACTTTCCCATTACAACTCGTTCGTTAGCAGGCAAGCGCCTCGGCGTTTTCTTTTTAATGGCCTTTGTCGCGGTTCGGGCTTACGGAGATCGCGTTGATGAATTCGTGCATCAACAAATGGTGAAGCGGCAAATCCCGGGCCTTGCGCTGACAATCGTTCGGGGTGGAAAGGAAATCAAAACCGCAGCCTATGGCTTCGCCAATCTTGAACTCAAAGCGAAAACCAAACCCGAGACGGTTTTTGAAATTGGCTCGGTCACAAAACAGTTTACCGCCGCGGGAATTCTCCTGCTCGCGCAGGACGGCGACCTCACGGTCGATGACAAGATCGCAAAGTTTTTACCCGAGACTCCATTGGCCTGGACAAACATAACAATTCGACATTTGTTAACCCACACCTCTGGCATCAAGAACTACACCGGACTCAATGGCTTCGAGCTGACGAAACATTTAACCCGGCAGCGATTCATCGAAAAACTTGCGCCACTGCCGATGGATTTTGAACCCGGCGAGAAATGGAAATATTGCAACTCCGGTTACAACCTGCTCGGGTTTATCATCGAAAAAGTCAGCGGCAAAAAGTATTGGGATTTTATGGGCGCGCGGGTTTTTGGGCCGCTCGGAATGACTTCCACCACGAGCCGCGATCCCGCCCGGATTGTTCCGAATCGTGCCGACGGTTACGAATTACAAAACAGCGTTCTCGCCAATCGCGATTATGACCTGACCGATATTTTTTCTGCGGGGGAAATTGTCTCTACAGTCGGCAACCTGGCGCGGTGGAATTCGGCCCTCCATTCGGATCGGCTGCTACTCGCCTCCAGCAAGGAACAGATGTGGACTTCTGGAACCCTGAACGATGGAAAAATGCACGGCTACGGTTTTGGATGGCGCGTTGAACCGTTCGAGGGACACAAGAATATCGGCCACAGCGGATCCACCTCCGGCTTCTCCGCGAGCCTGCAACGTTTTCCCCAGGACGGCATTGATGTGATTCTCCTTTGTAACTCGGGCGAAGAGGGTGTGGCGACAAGGTTGGCCCGGCAAATTGCCGCATTTTATTTTAAGCCGAAGAAGGAAGAGAGCCGGTAACAACCAATCACCTTCGCATTTCCAAGTCAGTGATAGGCCAGGCTGGTCTCAGTGCTTTCCGCTTTGGAATAAATGACTGAGTCGTTAATGGTCATCCCCAAAGCCGGCAGAGCGTAAACTAATTTTCCAAAGGTGAGGGGTTTGATCACGCATGAACAAAGTTTCGCCTCAAACTGTTCCAGAAATTCCTTTTCCTCAAGAGTGCCAGTCAGGATCAGGAACGGGATGTTCTCCGTCGCCCTTTCGACTCGCATCTTTTTCAATATCTCCACCACCTGAGCTCGGGATTCTTCCAAATGCAAAACCACTAGAATCGGGAGGCTGGTTTTGGCCGCATCGTCGGTCAGGTGCATGATTGCCTCGCTTCCCGAGGTTAAAAGCGAAACTTCTTCCGCGCAGCCGGATAAAACTTTGAGTGCAATTTGCGCGTGGGCTGGATCGCTATCCACGACCATAATTTTCGATCCGCTTTTTGCCATGCTGGATAGTCGCGAAAAAATCTTCGGAAAAGAAATTGGGAATTGCCCCAAATGTGGATCGGGCCAAAGCTGAACCACCTTGATAATTCGCTCATCGCGAATCGCCTTCGTTCTACGGTGACGCGGCTCTCATTTTTCCGCCAGCAACTCCTCGATTTTCGCTTTCATCTGCGCAAAATCTTTATCGCCTTTCACATATTCACCTCCGGGATGGATGTGCCGGATGATCCCCATCCGATCGATCAAAAAACTCACGCTCGTCCACTCGCTATGCCCGCGATCCAGCCACCAGCGATGGAGCGTCTTCCAGTCCGTGTCCGTGGCCACAGGAAATTGAAAGCCGAAATTCATGGCGAACCGTTTTACATCGGCCTTCCGCAAAGGCTCGTCTGACTTGTGATGATAAAAACCAATGACCTGCAGTCCGCGATTGGAATAATCCTTGTGAAATTCATTTAACGAGGGGGCGGTGGCTTTGCAGTATGGACAATCGGGCGCCGTCCACCAGCGAACGAGCACCACTTTGCCTTTTAAACTTTCCAACTCGATGGGCGCGGAATTGAACCAATTCGTCACGTTCCAAGGCGCGGCTTTGGTTCCGATCAAATTCTCTTCTGCAACCGCCGCGCCGGCCAGGGACATCAGCAGCAAGCTGGTGAAAAGAATGGATAAGGCGTGTCTCATAAATCAACGGATCAGGCTCAATATTTCGGAAGCGTCGGATCAATCTCTGTCGTCCAGCGGTCAATCCCGCCCGCCAGGTTTTGCAGTTTGGTGAATCCCAAATGCCGGAGTTGCGCAATGGCATTGAGGCTGCGGATGCCGTGATGACAATAAACCACGATCTCCTCATCCTGCCACGCGGCGATTTCGTCAACCCGCGATGTAATTTGCCCGAGTGGAATCAACGTGGAAGCAGGCAGCGCGACAAGGTCGTGTTCCTCTTGTTCGCGAACATCGAGCAAGCGCGGCGGCAGAGGGGCGCGCAACTTCTCGGCGAGTTCGCTTGGTGTGATTTGCAAATTCATATCGGGTTCTGGAAACGATCCGCTCGCTCCTTCGCTCGGCGCGGAGCAACAAATCCGTTGCGACACCATACAGGATTCATCCGGTTTCCAGACGAAAATCGGGGCCGAAAAGAGGGCTGAGGGAAATGAAAAGCAACGCGCAAAAGTTTTCTCGCGCAATAAAGATCATCGACCGGCCGTTCCGGATGAAACGGGGTTTTCAATCTGGTCGATGCGCTTTTGATGGCGCCCGCCTTCAAACGGAGTTTCCAGCCAGACTTTCACAATTCCCAGGGCCATTTCGGGTGTCAGCATTCTCTCGCCAAGCGAAAGGACATTTCCGTCGTTGTGCTGGCGATTGAGCCGCGCGGTTTCGAGGTTCCAGCAAAGGCCGCAGCGGATTCCTCTGACCTTGTTGGCGACGATGGCTTCGCCGTTGCCCGAGCCGCCGAGAACGATGCCGCGCTCGAATTCCCCGCGCGCCACCGCTTCAGCCACGGGCCGGATAAAAACCGGGTAATCAACTGTGTCGGCGCTGTAAGTACCGAAGTCCTTAACCTCATGCCCGTCCGCGGCGAGCATCTGGCGGATTTTTTCTTTGTAGGCGAACCCGGCGTGATCGGAGCCAATGGCAATTTTCATTCGAGTTTAAGAGTGGGTTGGTTTTGGCAGGAGAAGTGCAAATCTATTTTTGCTTTTCGTAGGAAACATTGATGTCGAGTTTGCCTGGCCATTTCGGCGGCGGATTTTTTCCGAGCGCCCAATGGATCGCGTTCACAGTCAGGCGCTGGAACGGCTCGACCTGAAAATCATCCGGATGCCCAAGCGAAGTGTAAAACGCGCGCCCGCCCTTTTCCGTGTGATAAGTCCAAGCCACCGGGTTCTCAGTGGCGGGTTTGTCAGGATCGACCGATTTGCCCATGAGCAACGAAGTGGCGTCGCTCGGCGGGTATTTGGGAAGCACATGATAAAGCCAGGAACGAACATGAAAGTTCTGATCGACTCCAGTAAGAATCGGGCTTTTGGCGGCGCCACGAATCACTGAAACATCCGTGCTCGATTTATGTCCGTAATGAGTGTGACCAGACGCACCCCAGCCGGGCGGCGTTCCAAACGCGAATTCACCAAAGGCGTTCCAACGCTCGGAATCGTCACCCTTTGGATAATGAAAGGAATGCGAGGTCGTGCGAAAGCCGACCACCGGTTTCCCCGAGTCCAGGTATTTTTGGATCATCGCCAGCTGATCTTTGGGCAGCAGGCGCCATCGCAAAAAAAAGACCGCGAGATCCGCTTTCTCCAGTGCTTCGAGGCCGGGGATATTGGTTTCAAAATTCTCGTCCCGCTCGCCCTTGTCGTTGGTCGCGAAGAGGACGGTGGTTTTCATTCCGAACTTTTTCTCCAGCTCTTTGGCAAGCAGCGGCATCGTCTTCTCCGAACCATATTCGTGATCGCCGGTGACGAAAACGACGTGGGGCGGATTCGCAGCGAAGAGCGCGACGGAATTAGCCAAGAGGAAAAACAGCGCGCAAATGGCGGAGAAAATTCGTTGCATGGGTAAGACCATAAAATCCTTTCCCTGTTATGTCGATAAGGAGAATGCCCTCTTTTGCGGAGCGTCTGATCTTGCGAAAATTATGAAATGGAGATCCGACATAAAAGCATTCCGACACTCCGAATTATCACTGACCCGAAGAAATCAGCCAAGGTCGTGGGCCTGCGCTACGTCTCGGACGCGGGTCCGGGAATCCGGCGCAAAAAAGTGGGGAAGAGTTTTCGTTTTATTAATCCGAATGGCAAAGATCTTTCGGATTCCCGGCAACTTGGGAGAATCAAATCGCTGGCCATTCCCCCGGCCTGGAGCGATGTGTGGATTTGCCCGAACGAGGATGGCCACGTGCAGGCAACCGGGCGCGATGTGCGTGGAAGGAAGCAGCATCGATATCATCGTCGCTGGCGCGAAGTGCGTGACGAAATAAAATTCAATCGCATGATGGTGTTCGCAAAGGCGCTGCCGAAGATTCGCAAACGAATCGTCCGGGATTTGAAATTACCCGGCCTCCCGTTCAAAAAAGTTTTGGCGACCATCGTGCAGTTGCTCGAAGCCAGCCTGATCCGCGTCGGTAACGAAGAATATGCGCGGACAAATCAATCGTTTGGATTGACCACGCTGCAGAATAAGCACGTCAAAGTAACGGGCGGCAGGATCCGATTCGAGTTTCGCGGCAAGAGCGGGAAACATCACACCATTGATGTTGAAGACAAGCGCCTCGCGAAGATCGTGAAGAGCTGCCAAAGCATTCCCGGGCAGGATCTTTTTCAATACTACGATGACGAAGGCAAGCGGCAGGACGTGAAATCCGAGGATGTGAACGGGTATCTGCGCGAAACCTGCGGAGAAGATTTCACGGCGAAAGATTTTCGCACTTGGGCGGGAACCGTCCTGGCCGCGATGGC
>JBDSIW010000518.1:0-3730 GCA_039917795.1 Verrucomicrobiota bacterium
AACCAGGTGGCCAAAATTTGCGAAACCTCCGCTGAAGAGAAAGCTTGCTCCCGCCTTGATTGTCAGAAGAGCTGCCGCCGTCTCGTAATCCAGCTTGGTTTTCAAGTCTTTGAACATTTCGTTTCGGATGCTCAATGGCTGGTCAAGGTTTTGGGACGGATCCCGCAGGTTGGTGAATTGCAAATTTCCGATTGTAACGTCGAGGCTGTCGATTCCCTCAAGTGAAAGGGCCGGATCCCGCGACGGCGTCGGGCGCCGTGAACCTTTTGCGCCGCGAATTTTGGCGGGGCGCTTTTGCAGGTCATCGATGTTTTTTTTGCCGTCTTTGTTTTCGACCACATGAATACGGGCAATCTCCACTCGAACGACTTTCAACTTCAATTTCCCCGCTCGCATTGCTTCGCGATCATAAGCCACGAAAAGCTCCGGCATTTCGATTAACGGGCCGGCACCGAATTCCGGCTTGTTCTTCAGCATCAGGTTTTGGATTTGAAGACTCGAGGACGCCACGCCAACTGTCAGTTTACCGATGGTCGCCTCCAGCCCGGTTTCTGCTTTAATGCGGCGTTCTGCCCAAAATTTCGCGGCGGGATCGATGGAAAAGAAAGCCAGCAGAACGACTCCAATCAGGGCGCCCGCAATTCCGAGAGTCCAATGCAAAACTTTTCTCTTCACCGGGGCTTGATTACCACGCCCCGCAATTGCACAGCAATGAGCAATGTGCGCGACCTGAATGCCTCTTTCATTTGAATTGAACGATGGGAGTGCTTTCTGGAAACCATTCGCTTAATGGTAAAAAGAAAGAGGCCAAAAAATATTTTGGCCCCCTGCTCTTTTTTCAGAATCCGTTTACTGGCTCAAACGATAAAATGTCATATCGTTCGAGGTCATGTCCACAGAGTAGGGGCTGCTCGCTCTCGCTACTTCGTTAAACGGCCCAGTCACATCCGGTGCGGATAAAAGGCGGGCGGAACCGGTCCAAGTGAGAGTAAGGATATTTCCCGCTCGGGAGAAATTGATGACAGGTGCGGGCGCCAGACTCATTGCCAGAATCCCATTGTTTGAATTCAGCGCATAGAGCCGTTGGTTTCCGAAATCGAGGTCGCCTGTCGCTTGTCCTGCGATATTGGGCGTGAAAAACTCGTAATCCAACAATACGGGATCGGAATTCAAGTTCGTGATGCCATAAAGCCGCAAATTATTTGGCGTCTCAATGCTGATTCCGGCCAATAAATTGTTCGTTGCATCCACTCCAAGGTTCGCGACGCTCGCCGGGAAATTGGTGTAATTTTGGAGAGTCGTCCCCACTCCTGTGGTTAGATCGAAGGAAATATGGCGTAGTCCAACGGTGTTGCCGTCATTGGCTTTCCCCCATAAAGTGTTTCCGGCCCCAAATTTCGCGGCCAAACCAATATCCCCTGACGTGACATCACAGTGGAGGACGGTTGGAGTGAAAGTGAGGCCATCCGCCGTTGTGAAAATCACGGCATTGGTTCCGGAGCGCGACGAAATCAGTATTTGCGTCCCGGCCCCGGAACCCCGCACGTCTATGGCATCACCCCAGCGATCCAACGCGCCCGACCCAGGATCACCTTCATAAGCGACGCTTGGAGGAGTCGCCGGGTCATCGTTCTCCCAACGGTAGAGTTTAAAGGGATCACTCGGCCCGGTCAGCGTGAGGTTGCCCGCAAAAACCGCCCCGTCCTCCGCAATTCCCACCATGTTTATGGGAAAAGTTCCGCCGATAACGACGGACGGATCGACGTTCATTGTGCCTATCTCGGAACCATCGTCGCCTCCTAAAATATAGATCGCATTGGCGCCTGTGCGAGAAACGACCAGCACATGATTGGATGGAGCGTTGTAAGACAAACCGCGTTGAGTGCCGTCGGTATTCAACCAGGTGTAGTCGCCGGGAACTTTTTTCCAAAGAAGAGTCATCGCTGCGGGTTGCGGCGCAGAGATCACCGTAATGAGAGCGTTGGACGAAAATACCGATCCGAACGCGTTCTGGACCTGGACGCGATAATTTCCCGAATTTGAAACCTGGGCATTTATGTTGGTGTAATTGCGATTGGTGGCACCGGCAATGTTGTTGGAATTGAATTGCCATTGATAATTCAAAGGAGGCGCGCCATTCGCCGTCACTGACAAAGTAAAATTGGCGCCTTGTAGAACTGTTCTATTTCCGGACGAGCTCGAAACGCTTGGAACAGTAATGATCAGTGTTGCGGCGCTGCTTCCGATGCTTCCATTCGCGTTACTGACGATGACAGAGTAATAACCAACGTTGTTCGTCTGGACGTTATTCAGAACTAACGTGTCGTTTGTCGCGTTGGAAAGATCAACGTAATCAACGTTGGTGACATTGATTCCCGTGCTTTTGCCGTTGAAACGCCATTGGTAGCCGGTGGGCGAATTCTCCGAGACAACTTTGAATGTCGCCGTCCCGCCCACGCTGACCGCCTGATTTGTCGGTTGCTGGGTAACTCGCGGGTGATTCAGCGTAATGGCGACGCCGTCAAAGTTGTCTTCCCCCGGCAACGTTCCGGCACCGAACCCCAGCACCGAATAATCCCAGGAAAAGGACGAGTTTGTAATCGAGCGGCCAAGAATATTGTCCACATAATAATTGAATTGAACAAACGACACTCCGTCGGAAACCCGCTCCACGTCAAACTTATGCCAGCCAACCGTGCGGTTGGGTGTTCCAGGATTATTAAGATTAAAATAGAAATTTCCCGCAACGCCGCTATGTCGTCCCTGGTGCTTTGCGCCCTGATAAACGTCAGCCGTTCCATTAATCACCGCCGTCGCGTTGTTAAACCAGCCGATTCCCACGTTTTGGCTGGCTGTGCTGTTTCCAACTCCCGCAACCGTCCGTGTCGCCCCGACTGTTGAGGAGGTGGAAAAGGAATTAATGTAAACGGTAAATTTGGAATGTGTGGTGTCGGGAACCGACAAGGGTGAGCCGTCGAAGTTGGTGAGAATTGTGTAGCTTCGATCATCTGAGCGTGAAATTTTCGCCGACTTTGTCCCGGTGGACGGCACAATATTGTTGGTGGTGCTGAGTTGAATTCCACCATTCAACCCGGCGCTGAAAGGCCAGGCGGCCTGCAACGTACCCGTGTCAGCGTAAGATTCGAAGTCGTCTTGAAATACAAGTTGAGCCTGGAGCAAAACTGGCGGCGCAAACAGCGCCAAAAGCGCCATCAGAAGAATGAAACTGGTTTTCGCGGGCCGTTTCAGACGCAATGTGAACGAGCATTGAGTATTATTTTTATTGGGCATATTTATTTCGGGTAGTTTAGAACTCAGCGAAGGACTTCTATTTCTAGCTCACACCGAAAGTGCCGTCAAATATCCAATCCAAATTATTGAGGGTCTGGATCGCTGGATGCCGGGCGAGATGGCGATCAAACTCTGAGAAAAATCTTTCGGCGATACAAGAATCCAACGTAACAAAAGGCCAGAACGAGGCCGGCGATTGCCACCAGCAAATCTCCCGTGCCGATGGCGACATGCTGTTCCAAAAAAGTGCGCACATCGCCGCCCACGAAGCGGCGTCCGAGCTTGCCGAATCCGCCGATTATATTGCTCGTGAGGTAAATCGTAATGGAGTTCGCCCCGATCCAGACAAAGGGAATGCACCATCGCTGCCATTTCATCACATCCACGGTCCAATAAAATACGCCGAGCAGGATCGCGCTGTAGCCGCCCGCGACCAACA
>JBDSIW010000519.1:0-5997 GCA_039917795.1 Verrucomicrobiota bacterium
GCGTCGAAAAATTTGCGGGAATCAAGCGCGCCCAAAAGATATCCGCAAACACCCTGGTCATCCTCCAGAACAAAGGCCAGGTCCGGTTCCATCGCCAGATACGGCCCGACGAAAATCCTCCCGAGAGCGCGCGGGTCGTCAGGGTAAAGATGCGCTGCGCCGCGCCCGTTGTCGCCGGTTTGAACGCAGACATCGTATGCAGCCGGTTCATCGCGCGGCTCGGCGCGCCGTAGTTTGAAAGGTGGAGAAATCATAATTGATTCATTTAAACGGGCGGCCTGATCGTGACGCAAAACTCCGTGGTCGTCCATGGGAAGGAGGCGTTGCAACGTGGCCACAAACCCGCCGCGATAAATTCCCGGCCGATGATGCGCGGAGAAAAATGTCGCGCCGGGCGCGAGTGAGCTGCCCTGCCAGTCGAGATACGCTTTGAGGAGTTGCAATTCCTCGTTCAATTCCCACGCGTGACGCAGCAGGGAGTGGAACAAATCACGATTGATCAACGCGGGCATTTTTTGAAACAGCCCGTCGTATTCCGCAATGAATTCGCGGAAGCGTTGCGCGGTTTCCACGTGAGCTTGCGCTCGAAAATGCCGGGCGAGCGACGCAAGGGCGGTGGCGGCGCTTGGACCAAAAGCATTGGGGAGATGAAGGCAATCGGCCAGCAGTTCCAATTCTCGACCCGTGATGACGGGCCCCGCTGTTTTCCATTCCAGCTGCCATTCGGACAATGCTTCAAGATAGGCGGTGTGGGGTTCGTAAGTCGCTGCCGCCTGCGCGTAGGCGGCAAGCGTGCGGAGGGGGACGTAGTTCGCCTCGAATTCGCAATTCGGGTTGCTCAGAATTCCACTTAACTCATCGCGGAGCGCGAGCGATCGGCCCGAATACGGCCCGAGATAAATGCGGCGCAGGTCGTAGTCGTTGGCGTGAAGGTTGTCCCAAAGAATGGGTTTGCGCCGGATCACTTCGCGCAATTCGCGAATCGACTCGACGCTGATGGTTTCCGAAATGATTTCGGGGCCGGTCCAGAAAAAACCAATGGCTGGATCCAGTTCCACGCCGAGTGTTCGCAGGTAGGCGGAATTCTTAACCGAAGGCATCGCTTTGCGTGCGCAATATTCTGTTGGACAGAAAATAAGGACTGCGCCGCTATTGAAAGTTTTTAAAGCGCGCCATAAACGGTTGGCGGTCGCTGCCTGCTCGTGCGCGACGGATTCAGGTGCGGTGAACATTTGATTTGCGAGCAAGGCATCGAGGTCATCGTATAACAGCGCGAAATGCGAGCAGCCGAGATCTACGATCTGTTTTGTCTTTTCATGCAATGCGTGTTCGTCGCTCGATGCGGCGGAATCGTAATCCAATCCGGGAGCGATGGCGTAAATGAATTCGATCTGCCGCGCCTGGCAATCTTGAATCAGGCGCGCCAGTTCGTTCGCCTCAGCCTCGTCGTAAAGTTCGCGCCAGCGTGTGCGGTGTTTGAGGTCGTCCTTTGGCGCATACAGATAAGTGTTGAGACCCCATTGTTCCATCCAACCGAATAGCCTTGTTCGTTGCGCGCTCGACCACGGACGCCCGTAAAATCCTTCCGCCACTCCGCAAATGAAGGAACGCGAAATCATTTCTGGATTGGCTCCACTCCCGCGAGGGGTTCGGGCGTCGGCACAGTTTTTAGCCTCTGGCGCTCGGCCGCTTTGGCGAATGGATAATAGATCACCATCGCGATAATAATGGAGATCGCGCCCCAGACCGCCGCTCTCCAATCGCCCCCGGAAACCAGATAGTGACCGATGATTGGCGGCGTTGTCCACGGCACATTGACGAACGGCTTATGAATGATGTTCCAGTGCATCAACAGGTAACTTCCCGTCGTCAGGACCATCGCGTTGAGCACGTAGGGAATCATGAAAATCGGATTGAGCACAATGGGCAGCCCGAAAAAGATCGGCTCATTGATTTGAAAAATCTGGGTGGGCAAAGAAATGCGGCTGACTTTTCGAAAGGCCGCATCCTTCGAATTCAACAAGACCAGTGCGAGGGCGATAGTCGCGCCGGTGCCCCCGACATTTACGAAGGTGGTAAAAAATCCGTAGGCCGTGATGAACGGCAAAGGCTGGCCGTGCGTGATCGCTTCCACATTTGCGGCCAGGTACTGGAGAAATATGGGCGCGACCACCGCGTCCATGGCATTGTCACCGTTGATGCCGACCGACCAGAGCATGGTGACCAGGAACGCGTAAACCAAAATTCCCGGGAGCGTGTTCAACGCAAAGACCAGCGGCTTGAACGCCACTTGCACGAAGTGATCAATGTCCACGTTGCACACGAAACGGATCACCCAGAAAACCAGGACGAGGAAAAAGAGCGGGGAGAGCGAGAGGAAAGATTCGTAAACAATCGAGGGGACGGTGTCCGGCATTTTGATCACGAAATTTTTGTCCGTGAAAAATTTCTGGACGCGCACGGTGATCAGCGCAACGAGAATTGCGGTGAACAAGCCTTTTGAGCTCAGGCCATCCATCGACAAGGTCAGATCCTTGAGATTGATCTGAATCATCAGGAACACGGCGGTCGCCATGGTCGCGCTGACGATTGCCTCCTGCTTGAGTTGTTTTCCAAGATCATACGCGGTGAAGAAACAGGCGAACAACGCCAGCAATCCGAATGTCGCGGTCACTGGAATCTGCAAGAGTTGAAGGTAAGGCGCCACGCGCGCTTCCCATCCGGGCACGGGCAGAAACGACACGACCATGAAGAGCCCGCCGATGATCGTGAGCGGGACAATCGAAACCATCCCCGCGCGAATGGCAGACAGATAGGTGTTCTCGCTTAGGGCCGTAAGCGGCGGAACGACGTATTTGTTCAACAGCCCGGTCGCTCGGTTCATATCTTTTTCTTAAGTGGAGCGGAAGGGAGATTATCGAGGAAGGAAATGCGGTGAAATCCGCAGTGCCTTTGCCCAGGCATGTTCGGTTGCCGGAGCGCAGCCAAGATCATGCGCAGAGTCAACACGCCTCGTAGATTGCGCGCAAGAGGATTGCATTTCAATGCCTCGGCTCCGCGCCCCGGGTTCAGACGTTTGGGTCGGCTGGGAATTCCGGCCGGACGATTTGGCACCGGTCGAGACTCGCGAATTCCTCAAGGATTGGTTGGCCGGATTGAAGTCACGGGTGAATCGCCGCGCAGCATCCGCGTCGCGGCTCCCGCCAAGCGCAGATACCAGTCGCTCGGCAGATTGGCACCGTCGATGTTGAGCGGCACAAACGTCCCTTGCGCGGGTAGTTCCGCCGCAGTCGGCGCGAGCTTGAACATCGCCGTGCCCTCGTCCACCTCATCGAACATCGCGCCAAAAATCATCGTGCATCCGGCGGACGTCGCGTTGTAGGCCTGACGCCAGTAAAAATTGCCCGCGATGCGTGGAATCTGGTTTGGCGGCGAAGCGCTAAAAAGATTGTGCCAGGAGAAACCGGGGAAGATCACCGGCATATAATCGAGCCCCAGACTTTTTGTGGCGGCAAGGTCGGGCACGATGAGGTTTTGCTTGAAGCTGTCCGCCTGAAAATTATTTCCATAACGTCCCACTGCCCACGGGCTGATGATGTCGTAGGCGCGATAAACCGTTGCCCATGCGGAGTTGGTTTGCGAATCGTTGTTCAGCGTCCGCCAATACGTCGGCACACCACCCATCACGGTGAACCCGGCGGTCTTGAAATAATTGATCACCGTGAGCGCGTCCTGCGGCGTGCCGGGCCGGTCGGTGAATCCAAATCCCCAAATCGCCACGACGGGTTTGCCGCGATGCCGCTGGTAACGGGGGCTGCTCGTGACCTTCATCGTGTTGACAAGATAACTCCAATCGTTGGTCAGCCTGCTCACCAGAGAACTGCCCGGCTGGCCTGAGATGTCATACATGATCGCGAATACGCGTCCGTAACTCTCCGCGCCCGCCCAGACATTCGATGTCACCTGGTTGCGCCACGCGGCAAAGGTCGGGTCGCCCAATTCCGAACTGAACCGCTGCAGAAAGACGCCATCAATCCTGGCTTCGCGCATCCATTTGAAATGTCGCAGCACTGTTTTCGCCTTGGCCGCAGCATAGACGCGCGCGGGCGTTCCGTTGCTCAAGGTCATTCCTGTGTCGAACAATTCGTCGGGGTCGAGTTCGGAAATATCGGGCCAGAAATCGAAGGTCGCATTGGTTGCGGTCGGCGTCTGGCTGCGGAACCAATGCACCCAGCGGTTCGGTGGCGAGCCGTCACCCGGACAAGCGAACCAGCCCTGATAACCCAGCAACATTTTGCGATCGAGCGTGGAAGTATCCACCGCGTCGGCGAGGTCGAAGAAGCGATTGCCCGCGAGGTTGCTGATTGCGACGACATTTTGGAAATTTGAAACCGCCGCCACATTGGTCAACCGCGTCCAGGCGACCGGCGGGGCAAGATTGGAAGTCCAGAGCGGGGCCAGTTGCACCGGAGTTGCTGGCCACGCGAGCTGCACGGCGTCCCCGTTCTTCGCCAAATTCAATGCGACCCGGCTGTTCGTCTGTGCCAAGGCGAAATAGGAAGCTCTGCTGATCGCGACGTTGTCCCACTGGGCGGCCAGCGGAAAATATTGCGCCGCGGTGCCAGTGCCAATGAGGCCATCGTAAAAGATGCGGAGAGTGAGGTTCGTCCCGGTCGTGGCACTGTTGAAATAACGGTAAACGAAACAGCCTTGGTCCGCGCCTGGCTGATTGTAGTACAGGATCAATTGCGGCTCGCCCGGCGCATCATTGAAATCCACGACGACATTGACGTGATTGGCGGCGTCGCCAAAGTTCCAGAGATAAGCGCTCAGCACATAATCCGTCGCGGGTTCGAGCGTGACCGTGCGTTGCAATAAACCTACCGGCGCGCCGCCATTGACGTAACCTTTGGCCACCGCGTTTCCGTTCGCCTGGGTGGTATTCGTGCCGGGGTCCGCCGACATTTCACCCGAGCCTGCCCACCCCGCGGGATTGGGGTGGCGACTTCCGGCCAGCGGGCCCTGCGACTCGAAATCGCCATTCGAAACAACTGTCGTCCATTCCGTTCCAGGAGTGAGCGCAGAAATTTTGACGATGGTTTGAGCAGGAAGATTTTCCGATGCCAGCCACCCCGCAAGTGCCACGACGAAACCCAGCGAATTCTTCGCGAGGAAAAACTTCGATCTGCTCCCGAAATTTGCGGCAAAGCGTTTCATGATGCGGTGAATGATGAATCCGAGATTAACATCGCCCTCGGAATTACGCCATAAGCCAATTGCCAGCCTTCACGATTCGCCGCTAAGTTCGATCAACCCATTCGGACATGACAACTCACAATTTTGCATCTGAAACTTAATCGCTTTCTGTGACCCATCCGGCATCGGCGCGCAATCTCGGGCACATGATCAAATAGCAGGAGCCGTTCCGGCCGGAAGTCTTCGCCCAAGAGGAGGAAAAGGTGAAACGCAAAAAAACTGGCACGCCTCCAAAACCTCGCCGCCACCATGAACTACCAATTCGTCCCCAACCAATGACTTACCTGCCTAGTTTCTCAGGAGGAGGAAGCGGCTCGTCTCTCATGTCTCCAACATCCTACACATATCAACAAGAGCGGCAACAACGCCGCCGCAACTCCGAAGCAGACCCGCCAATCGCCATACTCGCGCAATGCTCGTGGTGTACTGAACCAATCAGACCAGTAGAAAGGAAACAGTGCAGCCCAGACTATCGCCAGTACCGCGAGCATCGCCCCAAACCTCCGTCGCCATCGGCAAGCTGCGAAGAATAAGAGACTCATCGCGACTCCTGTGACAATCACTCTCGTCGCTGCTGATATGTTGTAGTCGGCTTCCATACTCAGTGCGTGCAACGCCGCCTAATCAACGACCCAAGCTCAGCGACGGTGCCCACGAGACGAGCCGCTTCCAACCGGGATGGCCCGCCGCCGTTCACTGAAGCGAATGGTTAGCACTCCAACCACCTCTGGGGTGGAGCAA
>JBDSIW010000520.1:0-6127 GCA_039917795.1 Verrucomicrobiota bacterium
CTCGTGAAGGCTTAGTGCATCGTGACGCTTGGCGAGACGAACACCCAGTGCGTCGGTCATCAGAGCGCAGTGGAAAAATTCGGGTGGTGAAAATCCAAGCGCTCGATAAATCAAGAGCTGGCGCGCGGTTGAGACCAGAAGATCCGCGCCGCGAACCACTTCGGTAATGGCCATGGACGCATCGTCCACTGCGACGGCGAGTTGGTAGGCGGGCACATTATCATGACGCCAGACGATGAAGTCGCCAAAGTCCTTGCCCGCGACAAATTGTTGCGGCCCAAAATTTTTGTCGATGAACGAAATCCTCTCCCCATCGGGCACTCGAAATCGCCAGTTGCATCCGGACTCGAAGGATCGAGGCAATGCGTCCTGCATTTCGGCTGCGTTTTTTTCACGGCACGTTCCTGGATAAACCGGTTCGTCGTCGCCTTGATGCGGGGCCTGGAGTGCTCGCAGGACATCCTGTCGTGAACATTGGCATGGATAGATGAAACCGCCGTGGCGCAATCTCTCGAAAGCGGATTGATAAAGCGGCCTCAGCTCGCTCTGCGAATAGGGCGCAAAGGGTCCTCCGCAATCCGGCCCTTCGCTCCAAATTAAACCGAACCATTGCAGATCTTCGTACATCGCGGCGACGTATTCAGGTTTGCAGCGTGAAACATCCAGGTCCTCATTGCGTAGAATCAACATGCCGGAATTCCTTCGAGCCCGCTCTTGTGCAATCCAAAAGGTTCTCGCGTGGCCGAGGTGGAGAAAACCAGTCGGCGATGGCGCGATCCGTCCGCGATATGTCCCATGAAGAGGCATCCTGGAAATAATGGGGAAATTTTTCGGCGTGAAACGAGAAAGAGGGAAAGGGCCAATAAAAATTTTGGTCCAATCCCGCGAAAACGATCAATCAATCAGGCGTTTTGTCATGTCGCCGTAGGCGTCGATGCGCCGGTCGCGGAGAAAAGGCCAATGCGTCCGAGTCATGTCCACTTTCGCGAGATCAACCGGCACGATCAGGATTTCCTCGTCGTCCGGGCTGGCCTTGGCAAGAATCTGGCCGGAAGTTCCGGCAACAAAACTTTCGCCCCAGAATTCCAGACCATCGCCACCGATCGGTTTTTCCAAGCCGATCCTATTTGCCACGGCCACGAAACAGCCATTGGCGACGGCGTGACTGCGCTGGATCACTTCCCAGGCGCCGTGCTGGTTTTCGCCATATTCCTTTTTCTCACTTGGATGCCAGCCGATGGCGGTGGGATAGAATAGAATCTCCGCTCCCTGCATGGCGGTGAGGCGGGCCGCTTCCGGATACCATTGGTCCCAGCAAACGAGGACCCCGATTTTTCCGTAGCGAGTTTGCCACGCCTTGAAACCAAGATCTCCTGGAGTGAAGTAGAATTTTTCGTAAAAGAGCGGGTCATCCGGGATGTGCATCTTGCGATAAATTCCGAGGAGTGCACCGTCAGCGTCAATAACGGCCGCGGTGTTATGATAAACCCCCGAGGCACGCTTTTCGAAGAGGGACGCAACGATGACGACTTCGTGCTTCTTCGCGATTTTCTGGAAGGCTTTGGTGCTTGGGCCAGGAATCGATTCCGCCAGTTTGAAGTTATCGTGATTTTCGCTCTGGCAAAAATACTGGGAGCGAAACAGTTCCTGGGTGCAAATAATTTGCGCGCCTCGCCTGGCCGCTTTTTCGGCGAGGGATAAAGTGTTTTTTAGATTCTCGGCCGGGTCGCTGGAACAGGAAGACTGGAGGAGACCCAAATTTACAATGGAGGATTTCATGGGGTCTCTTTGGTTTCACCCGAAGCGGGGGCGCGTTTCAAGATGGTGGTGCGGCCCTTTTTCTCTCCGCGCGTCGGGACGTCCTGCCCGAACAGCGCGCGGATATATCGTCCCAGCGTCTCATTCGTTGGCCCGTAACCTTTATGGTAAATGTAATGTTCCAAATCATAGAGCAACTTCTCCGCGTCCGGGTAGCGTTGATCCACATCGTGAACGAGTGCCTTGTGCAGGATTTCGTTTAGTCGCTCATCAATTCTTTTGTCGAGTTCCCGAAAATCGGGAATCGGCATTTTCATGATTTTGTCACGGGACTCTTCCGCAGTCTCTCCTTTGAAAATATTTCTTCCGAGCAACAGGTTTGCCAGCACCACGCCGACAGAAAAAATATCCGAACGTTTGTCCGTGATCTGAAAATCAGCCTGTTCCGGGCTCATGTAATCGGCTTTGCCGGCTACCACGTCGCCTTCCTGGTCTTCCAAAAAACCGCGCGCTTTGGCGATGCCAAAATCAGTCAGTTTCACATCGCCTTCGAAAGCGATCATCACGTTTTTAGAACTGACGTCACGATGCACCAGGCCGAGAAGATTGCCATCTTTGTCGGTCTTGGCGTGGGCATAAGCCAATCCGCGGGCAACCCGGCTGGCGATGAAGACCGCGAGTTCGAGAGGCAACTGGCTTTTTTTATCTGTCAATTGTTGCGTGAATTGCTCGAGGTTGACACCGCGAATCAGTTCCATCGCAATAAAATAAATCCCGCGCGCCTCGCCAAGTTGGTAAGTCTGAACAATGTTCGTGTGAATCAAATCCGCCACCAGTTTGGCTTCGCCGACGAAATTTTCGATAAACGATTTCTGGCTGGCGTAATTCTGGCGGATCACTTTTAGCGCGACCCGTTTGACGAAATTGCGGGCCCCGTGTTGTTCGGCTTCATAGACGATTCCCATCCCACCTTCGAAAATCTTTCGCACGATTTCGTATCGAAATTCGTTTTGAATGGTAAACAGCGCAGCCATTAAAATGATGGTGTGGAAATGATCTCTCAAGTCAAGTCTCCGCTGCGTCGTGTTTCGGAAAACCCGCGATTGGCCCGTGAAATCTAGCGATTTTCTCCTTGCGCCTCTTTTTCGGGACGATTTAATAGCGCGCGGGACGAATGAAACAACAAACAACTTAACTGGAACATTTATGGCAAAAGCACTCTCGAAATCACAAATTGCGGCGGAGATCGCCGAAAAGGCGGGCATTACAAAAAAGGCGGCGGCGGAAATTCTCGAACATCTGGCCAACATGGCTTACAAAAATGCGAAGAACACTTTTTCGCTGCCAGGCATCGGAAAGCTCGTCCTGAAAGACCGGGCCGCGCGGATGGGTCGCAATCCAAAAACTGGCGAACCGATCCAGATCAAAGCCAAGCGCGTGGTGAAATTCCGCATCGCGAAAGCGGCCAAGGACGCGATCCTCGGAGCCAAATAGTTTTGTTTCTTTCTCAAGGCGCTCTGAAAATCCCGGAGCGCCTTTTTCTTTGGACGAGGCCGAGCACAGTCTGACTTAACTTTCTCAAAATCTTAGGATGAAAATTGGCATCGTAGGCTGCGGGGCTTTGGGCAGTTACTACGGGGCGAAACTGGGTCGTGACGGACACGAGGTCCAGTTTCTACTGCGATCGGATTACGAGATTGTCCGGCGCAATGGAGTTCGCATCCTCAGCCGCGAAGGTGATTTTCATTTGAATCCCAAGTGCGCGCGTGAACCGGGGGAGATTGGCGAGTGCGATCTGGTTCTGGTCAGCTTGAAAACCACGGCCAACGACCAATTCGCCCATCTGATTCCGCCGCTCGTTGGAACCGGCACAATCATCCTCACGCTGCAAAACGGTTTGGGCAACGAGGCGGAACTCGCGAAGCGGTTCGGGCCCGAGAAAATCATGGGCGGCCTTTGCTTTGTCTGCTTGAACCGCGTGGAGCCGGGGAGAATTCAGGTGATCGATAGCGGGAGTATTCTCCTCGGTGAATTCGAGCGCTGGCCCGAGCCGCGCACTCACGATGTGGCATCGATCTTTCGCCATGCGGGCGTGCCTTGCAAAGTCACGGACAATCTGGCGAAGGCGCATTGGGAGAAGTTGATTTGGAACATTCCGTTCAATGGACTTGGCGTCGCGGGAACGGCCGGATACGAGGCTGTGCTCGCGGGACGAGTCCTCAAGGGTCGATCGCCGACCCCATCCCTCACGACCAAGGATCTGCTTTCGGATGAGAACTGGGAACGATTGGTGCGCGAGTTGATGAGAGAAGTCCTGTTGGCGGCGCTCGCCTTGGGCTTCCGAATTCCCGATCAATCAGCAGAAAAACAAATTCAGCGAACGCGCGCGATGCCTGCCTACAAAGCGTCCACGCTGATTGATTTTGAGCAGGGAAAAGCCCTCGAACTTAATGCCCTTTTTCTGGAGCCGCTCCGCCAAGCGAGAGAAGCTGGCGCTGGCACTCCTCGGCTTGTGGCACTCTGCGAGATCCTGCAGGAGCTGGAGGCAGGGCGCGAGGAAGCTAAGGATTAAAACCGCAAGGTCGTTTAGTTACCCACCTTTCTGGGTGCCTTAACTTTTAGCAGCGGTGGCCGGAATCGAAATCGGCACCTGGCGGGATGAAGACGATTGCCAGTTCTGATAAGCGCGAGTGTAAACCTTGAAAGTCTCTTCCGCCGTCTTGCCCCAATTGAAAAATCTGGCCCGGTGAAATCCAGCCACCCGCAATGTGTCGCGCCGTTCTTGATCGCTCGCCAGAATTTCCAATTGAACTTTCATGTCGTTAATTTTTTCAGGATCAATTATCGCGGCCGCTTTGCCAACGACTTCCCCGAGCGAGCCCCGTGCTGAAGAAATGACCGGGCAACCACACGCCATGGCTTCAATCGGCGGCAGTCCGAACCCTTCATAAAGCGACGGATAAACGAAAACATCCGCGGCGCGATAGAGACGGGGCAAATCTTCGGTCGCGACGAACCCGAGGGAGTGAATATCCTTTGAGAAGGGCGAGCGGGCCGCCTTTTCGTGGATCATCTCCGCGCCGTTCCAGTCGCTTCCTCCGAAAACCAGGTGCCAGTTGGATTTTGTCGCCGCCTTGAATTGGTCAAATGCCTCGATCAGGCGCACGTGATTCTTGGCCGGATGTTCGAGACGCGCGAGGTAGAGGAAAAATGGCGCGTTAATTCCGTGTTGGTTCGCGAACCTTTTCTTCGCGGTCGTTTGTGAATCGGGAAAAAACCGTTCGTGTTCCAGCCCGTTGTAAACCACCGAGATTTTTTCGCGCGGAGTTCCAAAGAAACGGCCAATATCTGCCGCTGTATTTTCACTGATGGCGATGATTTCGTCCTGGCGGCGGGCGAGATGCTTCACAATGACGCGTCCATACAGCATTCGCTTCCAATCGTATTTGTTGGCGACATGGAACGGCGCGAGATCGTGGATGGTGGAAACGAGGGCGCAGGGTTTGCGCCAGAGCAAGCGGCGATAACTGGGGACGTGCAACACGTCGATGCGGTGTTTTTTGACCAACGCCGGGAGTTGGGTTTGATGCCACAAAATATTCTTTAGCGGTGGGCGAAAGTTTTCGGAAACGGGAATAATCTTCGCGAACGGCTCCGCGAAAGCGAACAGCGGAAGATCTTCTTCGAGCACGAAAAGAATGAACTGGTGATCGGTGCTGTAACGGGAGAGCGCTTTGACCAGAGAAAAAACATACTGGGCGACGCCCGTCTTTCCCCGTTGAATGACTGAAGTCGAAACACCGATGTTCATTACCCGGCTCCCAGGAGATAGGATTCCATCTTCGACATCCGCAACACGCTCTTCACGGTCGGTTGTGTGCCAATGAACTGAAGTTTCACGCCCTGGGCATTGGCAGTTTTTTTCGCACGCACCATGATGCCCACGCCCGTGCTATCGATGAAGTGCAATGAGGAAAGATCGATCTGCACCGGCGTCTTGCTGTTCGCGCGCGTAGCGATGTGCGCCTGCGTGGTCTGCCAAACCGACTCGGCGTTTGCCGCCGTCACTTCGCCTCTCCAAAAGACCGCGGGCTTGGATGGAAAATAGTTCTGCTGCAAGTGAACCGCGGTATTGGTTTCTTGCGCGTCGGAAAGTCTTTTGGCCTCCAGCAAATCCCGCGCGATGGTGAAGAATTCCTGTAATCGCATCAACTTGAGCGCAGAAAGCATTACCGGACTGGGCGAAAGAAGAATGATCCGCTGGCCGGTGACGCGCGCCTTTTTTTGCAACCGGATCAACAGTCCAATCCCTGTGCTGTCCACGAATTTCACCTCCGACAAATCGAACACGCAATTGCGGTTCGTGGCC
>JBDSIW010000521.1:0-7245 GCA_039917795.1 Verrucomicrobiota bacterium
CAGAATGGAAACCTCCTTTGCTTCAATCCAAGCGCGTGGGCAGTTACCTCAGCAGGATTGTTGTTGTGAACATGAACAACGCGGGCAACCAACATGAAAACCAAATCAAACGTCAATGACCGATTCGTTATCATCATGGCCGGCGGCCGAGGCGAACGTTTCTGGCCGGTGAGCCGCGAAAAAATGCCCAAGCAACTCATCACGTTGCTCGGTGGCAAATCGTTTTTGCAGCAGGCAGTGGAGCGGGTTCTGCCGCTCGTGCCGTTGAAGAATATTTTCATCATCACCAACGCGGTGCAGGCGGATGCGGTGCGCAAACAGCTTCCGAAATTGCCGAAAGGAAACGTCATCGGCGAACCTGTTGGACGCGACACGTGTGCGGCGGTCGCGCTGGGTGCGGCGATCGTTGGGCAGCGTTCGACCAATGCGGTCATGGCGGTGCTCCCGGCGGACCACGTCATTCCGGAGGAGAAAAAATTTCAACAGGTTCTCAGCGATGCTTTTGATCTCGCGGGCCGTGGCCAGGTGATCGTCACGATTGGAATCAAACCGACCGAACCCGCCACCGGCTACGGGTATATTCGCACCGGCAATGCGTTACCGCCGCCTCATGGCGTCAAGCCGTACAAAACGACCTTCTTCAAGGCAGAGCAGTTCGTGGAGAAACCATTTTACGATCGTGCGGTAGAATACGTGAACAGCCGGAATTATCGCTGGAATGCCGGGATGTTCATCTGGTCTTTCGTGACTGTCACGCAAGGTTTGGAAAAACATCAGCCCGAAATGGCGGAGGCGTGTCAGCGCTGGTTCAAGGTCGCTGGAACGCCGAAGCTCGAAAAGGTTTTAGCCAGGGAATATCCCGCCATCAAAAAAATCTCGATCGATTTCGCGCTGATGGAGCACGCGCAAAATGTCGTGGTGGCTGATGGGTCGTTCGAGTGGGATGATCTCGGTTCGTGGACTGCGCTGGCCCGCCATTTGGAAGCCGACGCCGAAGGAAATTGCGCCGTGGGCGACTTCATTCAAGTGGACGCGTCGCGCAATATTATTTTCGACGCCCGCACAAAAAACCGCACACCCATCGCAGTGGTCGGGTTGCGCGATTCCATCCTTGTCCAAACTGACGACGCCACGCTCCTGGCTCACAAAAGCCAGGCGCAAAAGGTGAAGGAACTCGTCAAGAAACTGTCGGAGGATAAAAAATATAAAAAGCTGATTTAGAAGTTAAAGTTCGGTTTTAAAAATTTATTGCACGATGCCATTTCTGCCCATCGCCGAAAGAGAACTGCGCGTTGCCGCGCGGAGGAGGGCGACTTATCGCACCCGGTTCTGGGCAGTGTTTATCACGCTCATCGCCTTTACGTGGCAATTTCTTTGGCTGACTCGCGGAAATATTCCCTCAACGCTGCATGGAAGAATGCTCTTCTCTGAGATCTCAGGAATGGCTTTCGTTTATTGTTTATTTATTGGCGCGCGGGCGACCTCCGATTGTTTAAGCGAGGAGAAACGCGAGGGAACCCTCGGGCTTTTGTTTCTGACCGATTTGAGAGGTTACGATGTCGTGCTTGGAAAACTGGTTTCCAGCTCGCTGAACGCGGTTTACGGATTGCTCGCCATATTTCCCCTCCTTGGGATTTGTCTGATGCTCGGGGGCGTTTCCTTGTCGCAGTTCGTGAAGACAACGCTTGCACTGGTCACCACTTTGCTTTTCTCGCTTGCCGTTGGGATTTTCGTTTCAAACTACAACCGCCTGGAACGAATCGCGATGTTCTTCACGATTTTGCTGATCTTGATCGTGGTGTTCGCTCCGCTCCTTTTCTACGCACTCGGAACCAGTTCGACAGGATTAGTTGAACAAGATCTTTGGCCCGTATTGATCGGGCCGGGATTCATGTTTATCCTGGCTATGGAGTCGGGCACGTCTGGACTATTTCCGTTCGCTGCCTTTTGGGCCTGTTTTCTTTTCACCTGGTTTCTGACCCTGGCGTTTCTTTGGCGCGCCAGTTTAAAAGTTCCTCACTCCTGGCAGGAAAAGGAACCCAATTCCCGCGCTTCGCGAGCGAAGCGTTCTCGGTTCCTGCCGACAGTGAGGGTCCCTGATGAAATATTTCGCGCGGAAGCTTTGGACGTTAACCCATTTCTTTGGCTCGCGTTGCGTGGACGAGAAAAAATCAAGAACGCCCGCGGATTTGTCGGCGCGATGATTCTGATCTGGGTCCTCGGATTCCTCGGGGCCGGAAGGGTTATGTGGGATTACGACCTTTTATTTCCGACAATTCTTTTCATCAATGCTTTTCTGAAAGTCTGGGTAACATCGGAAGCCTGCACGCGTCTGGTCGAGGATCGGCGCACGGGCGCGCTGGAACTGCTTTTGTCCACGCCGCTGGAGGTGGAGGAAATTATCCGCGGGCAGCACCTCGCGTTGCGTCGGCAATTTGCCGCGCCTTTCCTGTTGCTAATGTTTTTGGAAATTCTTTCCTTCCTTTTTGGAACGGCGGGGCACGAAGCGAATTGGACCAAAAAACTCTTTCTCCCGTTTGCGGTAATTTTGTTCGCGGCGGACTTTTTCACTTTGCGCTGGGTAGCCATGTGGATCGGACTCAATTCTCGAAGCATCAATCGGGCGATACTGAAGGTGATCATGCTGGTTCTAATCCTGCCGTGGCTCATTTTTGGCGCGTTCAAGACCATCATTTCCTTTGCGCCACTCAACCCGCCAGATTCGAATGCCATTCAGCTCGCAACGTCCTCCTCCTGGGTCGTCATCGCGTTGCTGACCAATCTCGTCCTGTATCGCTGGGCAAAGCCAAATCTGCTCACACGGTTCCGGCTTCTGGCCAATCAACCTCTACCGGTGTCCAAATGATTTTTCTAAAAAACCGTGAAACATTTCCAGCGCTCTCTATAGTTCATTCAACCTATGAAAAAACTTCTTTGCGTTTCCACATTTCTCGCGGCAACGATCTTTGCCAACGCCCAGCCGGCCAATCCCATGCCGCTTTGGTCTAACGGCGCTCCAGGCGCAATGGGAACGGCGGACAAAGACATTCCGACGTTGACCGCCTATTTGCCGACCCCTGAATCGGCGACCGGCGCGGCCATGGTCATCTGTCCGGGTGGCGGTTACGGCGGACTCGCCGCGCACGAAGGTGAAGCTTACGCGTTGTTTCTCAAGGACCACGGAATTGCCGGATTTGTTTTGAAATATCGCCTGGGCTCATCCGGCTACCGCCATCCCGCCATGCTGCAAGATGTTTCGCGCGCCATCCGGACGGTTCGCGCGAAGGCCGACGAATGGAGGCTCGATCCCAAACGGATTGGCGTGATGGGTTCCTCGGCGGGCGGACATCTCGCCTCGACCGTCCTCACCCATTTCGATTCCGGCAAGGCCGACGCGGAAGATCCGATCGACCGTCAAAGCAGCCGTCCAGATTTGGGAGTGCTTTGTTATCCGGTAATTTCGATGGGAGAGAAAGGCCACGCTGGTTCGCGAAAGAATTTGCTCGGCGATAATCCTTCGGCGGATTTGATCAAGGATCTTTCCAACGAACTTCAAGTGACGAAAGAAACGCCGCCTTGTTTTCTCTTTCACACTGTGGAAGACAGCGGCGTACCCGTGGAGAACAGCCTGATTTTTGCCTCGGCGCTGCGCGCGGCAGGCGTTCCGTTTGACCTCCACATTTACGAAAAGGGTCCGCACGGAATGGGATTGGGATTCAAAGTTTACTCTCCCTACGAACCCGACAAACTTCATCCGTGGACTCGGGATTGTATTTTTTGGCTCAAGGAACACAAATTCGCCAAATAATTCTGGCTAACTTCGATTCCGATTTACTTCCGGTTTTCCCGGGAGCCATTCCACTTCATGCCGCAGAAGCTTTATACGATTGCGGAGATCAACGTGATGTCGCCGGAGCAATTTGTCCGCGTCATGGGACCGGTTTTTGAAAATTCTCCGTGGATTGCGGCGCAGGGAGTTGAATTGCGGCGGTGCGGAAATCTCACGACCCTGCACCAAGGGCTTTGCGAAATTGTCTTAAAGTCTCCCCCGGAAAAACAGATCGGGCTGATCCAGGCGCATCCCGATTTGGTGGGACCCGCGGCATTACAAGGAGAGTTGACCGAGGAATCATCCCTCGAACAACAGAGTGCTGGGTTGGGCGAACTAACAAGGGATGAAATCGAACTGTTCCAAAAATCCAACGATGCTTATCGCTCAAAATTTGGATTTCCATTTGTGATTTGTGCCCGACTAAACAAAAAAAAAGCGATCCTGAAACGATTCGCGGTTCGTCTACAGAACCGGCGGGAGAAGGAAATAAAAACCGCGCTCGAAGAAATTTTGAAAATTGCCCTCCTTCGGCTTCAGAACCTGGTCGAGTCCTGAAGCCGTCAGAGAGCCGCAAACCCTTACCAGGTTTTCTGAATGACTAAATTGGAGTAGGGAAGGCGGAAGCGGACTTCGCGTTCCTTTTGGTAGATACCGACGTAGCCTCGACGTTTCATTTCTTCGCCAGTTCCAGCTGCGCAGCGGCGAGGTTCGCCGATCAAAAATTTCTGGCGCAGGCTTTTTTTATCGGGTCCCAATAAATCAAGGCAAGTACCAAGACGGTTTCCCACAAAGGTGGCTTCGTTGCATGGGGACTCAGTGGCTTTGTTCATATTCGTTTTTGTGTTTGTTGTTTTTACCGGACACAGCTTAGTCATATGAAAAAAATTCCACAATCGGGCAGCCCCTAGAATTGAAGTAATGCTTCCGGTGCGGACCTTTTAATGGGGGGAATAAAAAATCGCTCGAACCGACATTATGGGGCATTAGGGTGGGGCCTGATGTTGCCGCTGGCGAATCTACCAAAGCTACTTTAAGATTTCCGAAACCATTTTCAGCAGTTCTTCTGCGGCGAACGGCTTTGAAAGAGTCCCTTCCACGCCGAGCAAATCCGCCAGCGATTGATTTTCGTCGGTCTTCTTTTGAAATCCTCCCGAGATGCCAATTACTTTTGCGTTCGGGTAATCGCGTTTCAGTTCCACAATGGTTTGCAAGCCGCCTTTTTCAGGCATCAGGATGTCAACGATAACCAGATCGGCCGGCTTTTGCCGGTAAAGAGCCTCCCCAGTTGCGCCATCCCCGGCTTCCTGAACTTCGTGACCGGCCTGCGACAGCATCAGTTTGAGCATTTCGCGAAGTTGCGAATTATCATCGATTATTAAAATTCGAGCCATCGGTTACTTATATTCGCAAACCCTGCTCAAGTTAAGACAATTTTTCACGCGTTCTCGGATCGGGTCTTTTCTCGCCTTGTATTCGACGCGCTTCAGAAGAAAATTGGTTTGCTGGTTTTTCCTTAAGCATGCCTGCCAACCCAAAAACTGATTCGGACGATTGCCTGGTGCATTCCGTGGCGAACGTTCTCGCGACCGAGCCCTCGCTCGAAGCCGTCACTTTCAACCGCTCCGGTGACTCTGTTTCTGTGGCGACCATCGGTACGACCCACAACCCCGCCTTGGAGGAACGTGTCGCCGCCACGGTTCGGCGAGCCCAGGATGTTTCAAGTCGCTGCGGGTTGCTGGAAGGCAAAGCTGATTGCGCAGTTTGCACCATTCCCTTCGCTCCATTTGAGCGCCAGAGCATCACGATCAAACGCGAGGCGGACCAGACCACCATTGCGCGCGTCACGTGCCCCACCGCGCCGCAATTCTGGCATTGGCGCAAAATTGCGTGGCCTAAATTCGGCCCGCGCGAACTGGAAATTCCCGAGGAGGATGCGCATCTCGACGAATGGAAATGGCAATTGCTCGCTGCGGGCTTGTGCGGCGTGTTCGCCATCGCAGCCGTCCTTGCCGGAAAAAACCACCTGGGACTTGGGCTGTTTATCGCCAGCTATATTGCGGGCGCGTGGTTCGCTGCCCTGGAAGTCTTTGAATTGTTGCAAAAGCAAAAGCTGGACGTTCATTTCCTGATGCTTGCCGTCGCGGGCGGCAGCGCAAGCATTGGCGCGTGGGGCGAGGGGGCGACCTTGCTCTTCCTTTTCTCTCTGTCAGGTGCGCTTGAACATTACGCGATGGGCCGGACGCAGCGCGAGATCCGTTCCCTCTTCAAGGCCGCGCCCAAAGTCGCCATCCTTTTGGACGAAAACCGAAATGAACGAGAAATTTCGGTAGAGGATTTGCGTCCGGGCATGAAGCTCCTGGTCAAACCGGATTCGCAGTTTCCGGTGGACGGGGAGGTCGCGAGGGGAAAGACCGCCTGCGACGAATCGAATTTAACCGGCGAAGCCACGCCGGTGGGAAAAAATGTCGGGGACACGGTGCTGGCCGGAACGCTTAACCTTTCGGGCGCCATCGAGGTGACCGTTTTGCGGGCCGCGAGAGAAAGCGCTCTGCAAAAAATTATTCATCTCATCAAAGAGGCGCAGCATTTGAAGGCGCCTGCGCAAAGATTCACCGACAAATTTGGGACCGCATACACCTACGGGATTTTAGGATTGTCGCTGGCCATGTTTTTTCTTTGGTGGCTCGCTTTCCGTCTTTCCGCCCACGGCGCGTTTTATCGCGCGATGACGCTGCTGGTCGTCGCATCGCCCTGCGCTCTGGTGCTGTCGATTCCCTCCGCCGTGTTGGCGGCAATTGCCCGCGGCGCGCGCCAGGGAATTTTGTTTCGGGGTGGCGCGGCGGTTGAAAAGCTGGCCGAGATTAAAGTTGTAGCACTCGACAAGACCGGCACGCTGACCACCGGCGAACTTCACCTGGAACAGGTGGAGAGCTTCCCGCCCGGACGCGAACGAGATGTGGCTCAACTCGCTTATTCGCTGGACCGCTTTTCAAAGCATCCTTTGGCGAGGGCGATCACCCGGTACGGAAAACAAAACCAACTTGGTGTGTTGGAAATTGAGCACATGGAATCGATTCCGGGAATGGGCCTACAGGGAATGCTCCGTGGCCAAACGATTAGCTTGGGGCGAAGAGAATGGGTGGCCGGAAAGGCATCCGCGCCATTGCCCGACTCCGCGAGCGCTCAAGATTTCGGGACATCTGAGGTCTGGCTGGCGCATGGCAATCTGGCGGGAAGAATTCTTCTGCGCGACGACATCCGTCCTCAAGCCGGGGAGGTGATTGCTCATCTACGTGCCGCGGGGTTGCAGGTGGTCGTCCTGACGGGCGACCGGAAGGCGAGCGCAGATTTTCTAAAAGGCAAATTGCAACTCGACGATGTGCGGGCGGAACTGAAACCGGAACAAAAAGTGG
>JBDSIW010000522.1:0-7072 GCA_039917795.1 Verrucomicrobiota bacterium
TAGCCGTGATTTACGCATCGCAACGTCCACCATTCTTCGAACTGGCTCGCTGGCATTATGATCGCGCCCTGGCCCTCGGCCATGAAAAAAATCTGGAGTTGGAGAAAATGATCGCCGGGGGAAAATAATTCCGAACGTTTATGCGGGAATAGCCGATGATATAAAGATGCAGATTCGGGAAACACCTTTTGCCTCTGCGTCTGGACGGCTTGAAGTGGTTTTCCAAACGGCTCGAGGCGAGACTTCATTTTATGCTCCGCCAATCCGTTGACGAAATCGGAATCAATACTCGTGGACGCGGCTTTTACGAGTTCACAGAAAAAGTTTTTGAATTGGTGGAAAGCGCTGGTTTCGAAACTGGGCTCGCCACTCTCCATCTTCAACACACCTCGGCTTCGCTATTGATCCAGGAAAATGCCGACCCTGAAGTGCGTCGCGACTTCGAACGCTTCTTCGCCCGCCTTGTTCCCGACGGCGATGCGCTCTTCCGGCATACGTGCGAAGGCGAAGACGACATGCCCGCCCATATTCGCACCGCATTGACAGCAGTAAATCTGAGCATCCCGATTGTCAGCCGCAAGCTCGCGCTCGGCACGTGGCAGGGAATTTACCTCTGGGAACACCGACTCGCGCCGCACTCGCGCCGGGTCATTGTTCACCTGCTCGGGGAATAAAACTGGCGAACATCTTCAGCGGGTGGCAACCTCGCCTGTGCCAAACACGATGCAACTTTCGAGATTTTCAATGCGAGGATTTCCCCTCGTTTTCCTTCTGTGTTCACTCGCGATCTCGGGCCAATCGCAGACTAATTCCAGCCGTTTCGGATTCAGCGGCCCCGAGATTTTTCCGATCGACGCCCAGATTGGCTTGTTGCACGAGGCAGACTTGGACGGAGACAACAAGATTGATCTGATCCTCGTCAACAATTCTCGCTCGAAAATCAATTTGCTCTACAACCAAACCGGCTTGACCAATCGACTGGCCAAGTCCGGTCCCGAGTTCAAGAGAGAATTGAACGAACTTCCCGCAGACTCTCGTTTCCGGATCGATTCCATCGCCTCGGAGAAACGAATTTCCGCCCTCATTGTGATGGATTTGAACGGCGACAAACGTCCCGATCTCGCTTATTACGGAGATCCCAAGGAACTTGTCGTGCAATACAACGAGGGCAGCAACGGTTGGAGCGCGTCGAAGCGCTGGCCGATCGATGACGGGCAACTCGGTCCCAACGCGCTGACGACCGGAGATTTGAACGGCGACGGGCGCAGGGATTTATTGTTGCTGGGCGACAACAATATTTATGTCTTCCTGCAAAATGCTGACAAAACATTGAGCGAGCCGGAAAAAATTCCTTTCACCGACGTCGTCAAAGCGATTCAGGTTTTGGATATCGATGGAGACGGGCGCGAAGATCTGTTGCTGGTGAATTGGGACAGCCCAAATCCATTCCGCTTTCGCCTACAGGGGGCCGATGGGCAACTCGGTCCGGAGGTGCATTTTGCCCTGCCAGCCGTGCGTTCCTATTGGGCGGATGATTTGGATGGCGATCTTAAAACAGAGATTATCACCGTGGCGCAGAACTCCGGTCGCGCGCAGGTTTCGAATTTTACTTTGAAACCAGCCGAGCCCTTGAGCGAAACTTTAAAACAAGGCCAATTCCAGGTTCTCCCGCTCAGCAGGACGACCCGGGCTCATCGAGGAATCCTGTGGGCCGATATCAACGGCGATAAACTTCCGGACCTGCTTGTGAGCGAGCCCGACAGCGGACAGCTCTCCGTTTCTTTTCAAAAAGCGGACGGCACACTTGGGCCTGCGAAAAAATTTCCCACGCTCACCGGGGTCAGCGACCTCTCCGTGTCTGATTGGGATGACGACGGCGTTCCTGACATTTTTCTACTGAGCACCGACGAGCGGCAAATCGGCGTCGCTCATCTCGACAAGAGCGGGCGCATTTCGTTTCCCACGATTCTCCCGTTTGAAGGGAAACCGCTGGCCATGACGGTTGGGAAAATCGAAGCGCAAGGGAAACGCACCCTCGCCGTCGTGTTGGAGCAGGAGAAAGGGCGAGTCCTGGTCACACGGACGGCGGACGACAAGATCCGAACGCAACGGCTCAACGACAGTTTTAAATCCAACCCCAGCGCGATGGCCATTCACGACGTCAATCAGGACGGCTTTCCTGACATCGTGATCCTGGTTCCATACGAAAAAATAAAAGTCCTCCTGCAAGTCCCGGGTAAAAGTTTCGACGAGCAGGACATTATTCCACCCGGCGGCGCCGTGGAACAGCCGTGGCTCACCTCGGTGGATGTCGATGGCGACGGCAAGCCGGAGTTGCTTCTCGCTCAGAAAAATTTTCTCCGCGCCGTCTTGTTGAAGTCCGACATCCAAAACAAAGGCACTGCGAGCCGGCCAGTCTGGTCATTCGTGGTAAAGGAACAAATCAATGGCGCGTCGAGCAATTCGCGAATCGTGGCTGCCACGCCGCTGGCCAGCGGCACCAATAAAATCTCTTCGCTCTTCCTCCTGGATGCCGAGCGCAAGGCGTTGACGCTCTCTGAGCGGGACAAGTCGGGCGTGTGGCAGGTGGTTCGCAACGTATTTTTACCCGTTACCGACTTCGCCGAATTGCAAAGCATCGGATTGAAATCGACGAACGCAAACAGCGTGGCGTTCATTGGAAATAATTCCGTCGCGTGGATGAATTTGAGCGGGCAGACGTGGGAGTTAACTGAGCTCGACGGCTATGAAACGCCAATTAAGGACGGGCATTTGAACGATGTAATCTCCGGCGATTTGAACAACGACAAGCGGAAGGATCTCGTTTTTCTGGAGACGGCGCGGAACTACCTGGACATCGTGCTGTTCGAACCGCCGCATCAGTTGGTTCCCGCCAACCGCTGGCCGGTCTTTGAAGAACGCACCTTTCGCTCGCGCCGCAATGATGTCGGTGAACCCCGCGAAGCCGTGGTCGCTGACGTGAATGGCGACGGGAAAAACGATCTCGTCATCCTCGTGCATGACCGCATTTTGGTTTACACGCAGGAATGAAGCTCACGACGGAACTAACTTCTAGCGGAACCTGACCTAATTCTTTGAAACTTCATTCTTACATTCTTTTGCCGTTGATTATGGCTCTATTTTTCGGATGTTGCATCCACCGTTTTACAACGAGGCCGGGTGCACGGGGCAAGTTGATTGATGAGAACACAAGGGAGGCGATTCCCGGCGCAGAAATCAAATGGATGGATCGTGGTTCCAACATGGTTGCTCATTCTACGAGCGAGTCGGGCGGCCAATTCCGATTTTCACCGAGACGCACTTTGCACATTCACACCATCGTGGCTCCGTGCTGCCGTTACCCCTCAAAAACGTACGTGTTAAAAATCTGGCGTTCGGGTTACTTGCCTCTTTCAATCCCCGTTGAGTTCGCCCCCCATGGCATCGTTGCAACCAACTTCGGTCAAATTGAATTGAATGTGAATGGACGATAAAATCCCCTTCCTAAGTTCCGGCATTCTGTAATGCAGCCAAAAAAACTCGCCACCCCATTCAAAAACGACAGAATGCGGTCGTGACGGCGAAGAAATTCTATGACTGGCAAACGGTCGGTGGAACCGATGACGTCATGCGACTCGTCGATTGTCTGGAGCGCGCGGACATACCTTGGTGCGCGATTGGAGGGGTCGCAGTCAATCATTGGGCGGCAGAGCCGATGGTGACTCAGGATGTCGATTTTGTTGTGGTGACCGAGGCGGTTGACCGGACAGCTGCAATTCTTGGTGAAGCGGGATTCCGTCCTGAAAGATTCAAGTGGTCGATTAACTTCAAGGGGACTTCGAAAGTCAGTCTTCAACTCAGTACAGAAGATTTCTATCGCGATTTTCCAAACCGAGCTGTTCCGGCGGATGTTCATGGCATCCTTCTCCGAGTCGCCTCCTTGGAAGATACTCTCAAAGGCAAGATTCAGGCGTGGAGCGATTTGAAGCGGCGGCAAAGCAGACGAATCAAGGACCTGGGCGATATCGCCCGGTTGGTCGAAACGCATCCGCGTCTGTGGGCTTCGCTACCCGTTGATTTAAAAAAACAGATTGACCGGCCTTCTGAAGATTGAACCTGTTTAACTTCTCGTCGGAATTACTTCTTCAAATCCGGCGGCGGGGGATAAAATAATTTCACGCTGAACCCGCTCGCATTGAAGCCTCCTCCGTAAACGGAATAATAAAAATATTTTGAAATGCTGTCGTAAGGCGGCAGCAAAGAAAAGTCGGCCCAGTCGTTGATCTTCTTTTCGTCGGCGGGAGTTTTCGCGCTGACTGCCGGATTCTTGAGCAAGTCCGACAAGCTCGCTGACTCGCTCTTCAATGCGGTCAAGGTGGCGCGCATTTCCTCCCTTTGATTGGTATAACCGAACAGTCCAGTTCCCATCCCGCCGACTTTCTCGGCGGCTGCGGCCAGACCCACTGTTTCGGAGAGCGGCTTCGCTTTCGTTTCGCTGCTGCGCATGTATTCCTCAAGCATCGGCACATCAGTGGAAAGCGCGAGATAACCGCCGCTCGCAGTGAAGTTTAGTATCCGTTTGGCTGCGTTGGGATCCGGCGCGAGCGAAGGAGTCGGCAGCCTGTAAATTTTCCGCCCGAGGAATTCTCGTTCTTCGAGCGGAGCAGGGGAGAGGAGCGCCATCCCGACTTTGAAAGCGCCCGAAAGTTTTTCCGGATTGGGCGAGCCCAGCAAATAAATCGACGGGGGTGAATTGACCTCCGCAACCGACTTCCTTTCGTAGCTGATGAAGTCGTCGCCCAGACTGGCCAGTAATTCTTTTTTCAGATCGAAGTTCGGATCTTTATCTTTGCCGGCCGATTCAAAAATCAAATTGAACGCGCCGCCAATCGCGGGAGAAATATCGGTCAACATTTGCTCCAGGCCGGTCCATGCTTTGGGAAGATTCAAACGCCAGCGCATGAATTTCGTGACATCCGCGGGAACGAATGCCGGCGGGTTGGCTTCCTTGGTTTCGGCGACCAACATTTTGAAAAGACCGGAACGGGTTGCCTCAGGAATTCCGAGAGACAATTGAATGGTGGCGCCTTCCGGTCCGCTGCGATAACTGAGCGCCGCTGTTTTCAAGCCACCCAAACCGAGCGACGACACCAGCTTGTCCGGCTTGGGCATGAGCGGATTGTCCGACGGCGTTTCGGCCGCCCGGCGAGTGAAGATTTCGATGAGCGGCTTGACGTTCATCCAAATATAAAACGGCGCATCGCGAAACATCGCGTTATGAACGGGCTCGTAGGAAGCTTCCTCACTCAACGACGGAGCCAAGCCGTTTGCCTGATGGACCAGGACTTGTTCAATGACTTTTGCGGAATTGCCGACGAGCAGAAGCCCACCGCTCTGGCCAACGATAATTTCCAGTTTTCGGCCGGGAGCTTTGGATTCATCGGATGCAGCGCCGCGCGGAAGAACTTTGTCCAAGATGTTCGTGATCGAATCGGTCGTCGTAATCAGCGTGGTGAAATCCAGATCGCGGATTTTTTCAGCCTTCATCTGCTTGCCGGATTCGACCCACTTCTTTTGCATCTGGGCCAGGTTGGTTTTCAAAACCGCCGCTTTGTCCTTTGTGTCGATCAGGAAAATCCAGCCAAGCGATTCGTTTGTCGCCCCCTTCCATCCGTTTTGGGTCAGCGCAAAAGTGAATTGCCCTGCCGCCAGACCTTCGTAGTCGGAGAACTTGATGCCGAATTCCTTCTCAAGTGGCGCGGCGAGATCGCTCTTGAACTTCGCGACAGATTTTTCCTTGAAAGCTTTGATCGCTGGATCATTCCAGAGCTGACCTTGCGGAGAATTGGTGAACACGGCGCGAAGTTTGGTCGCGTCCGGCGCGGTCACGAGCACGAGCGTGTCATTCGGCAGTAACTTTTCGGGCGGAGGAAGCTGTGCGAAAGATGGAGTGATCGAGGCCAAGAGAACGGCGGCGAGCAGGAAACAATATTTCATGATGGGAGGCTTTGACGGAGGAGTTGCGGACAACTGGGAAATTATTTTTGCACCGTTTGTTTGGTGCGGCTTGGGGGTTCAAGGTAGCGAAACGGGTTGCTTGGGTTGTCGTTGTCGTAAGCATAGGCGTCGCGATGATTGAGGAAAAATTTCACGGCTTCGATCGGGATGGCAAAGCCGAGGCCCTCGCCGAAAGTGATTTTCATATTCGTGATTCCGATCACTTCGCCGCGCATGTTGAAGAGCGGTCCGCCACTGTTGCCTGGATTGATTTGCGCCGTCGTCTGCAAGTAAAGGTCGCCCTGCAACTGGCGCGTCTTGGTGCTCACGATTCCTTCGGTCACCGTGCGCTCCAGCCCGAGCGGGCTGCCGATAGCGAAGACGCGTTCGCCGACGGAAAGCAATTCAGAATCGCCGAGCGAGACGCGCGAAAATTTTGGCGCGTCGCTGTCGTCAATTTTCAAAAGGGCGATATCTTGAAATTTATTGATCGCTACAATCCTGACCTGCTTGTAACTGCGCCGGTCAAGTTCGCCGTTCTTTTGCTGAAAAACCTCCACGGAAATTTGGGTCTCGCCTTCGATGACATGAAAATTGGTAATCAAAAAACCTTCGTCGTTGATGATGAATCCAGAGCCGAGCCCGCTGGGGGTGCGCACCTGGACGACGGATTCGCCCAACTGGTTCACCAACTCGCGCACGCTGCGTTCGGGAGGTGGCTTGGCGGAGGTGGAAAACAATCCCTGTTTCGTGGTCCCGGGTGGCGTCTCGGCCACAGACGCCTCGGCCTCTTTGGGAACTATGAGGACATCTTGTGACACGATTCTCACGATTTGATTTCTGGGAATGACGAGCGTGGTGTAACCGATATCGACCACGACCTGATCGCGCTTTTCGGTAAGAATTTTTCCAGTCACGGCGGCCTTGTCCTTCAACTGAATCGTGGCGGCCGAAGCGAAGTTCAAGGCCAGCGGAAGCGCGCAGAAGAATCTCAAAATTCGCATGGGATCGATCATAACCTCGCACCCATAATTGACAAGCCGCCCGTCGCGGAGGTAGCGGGTCAGCTTGGCGG
>JBDSIW010000523.1:0-3618 GCA_039917795.1 Verrucomicrobiota bacterium
CCATGAGAGCCAAGCTGGGCGACTCCTCCGAAGTTTCAACAGAACGACATGCCGCCAGCACGATGGCGCCGTATTCCTCCTCCAAGGCGCGATCCTTCGGGCGGCATCGTTTGCAGGCGCGAAAACCCGCACACTCCGCCACTTCCCAGGAATCGTGAAACTCGACGTTGTCCCAATTCGCCAGGCGAGCCGCACAGGATGGCCGGCAATAAACTTTGGTGGTTCGGACGGAATAATAGAATTTCCCGTCCGCAGTGGCGTCGCGACCGATCACGGCCTTCCACCGTTCACTGTCCGTCAGAAATTTTCGTTGAACCCGTTTTTTAGATTGAATCGTGAGCAAAGTTTTCATTCCTGTGGAAAACATAAACGTTTGCTGGCCGAAAAAACCCCGCTTCTTGCTTTTGAATTCCTTCTATAAATTACACCCTGGCTCTCTGGCCGATTTGCTGGGCCGCCGCGCGCGTCGATGCTTCGCTGCGTCCATTGACAATCACGCTCGCGCCTTCCGCCGCAAGCAACCGTGCGATCGTAAACCCAATTCCTTTGGTGGAACCGGATACCAGGGCCGTTTTCTTTTCAAGTCGGAGATTCATAGCGGGAACAAACTAATCGCGCCCTGCCTCGACGCCAAGGGTTCTCAGTTCTCGGCGCGAAAGTGCGCCACGATTTGTGTCTGAATGCATTGCTGCCCGTTCAAATCCGGGCGGGTTTGGCTTTGCGCCATTTCTCGAGAAATGCTTTCACTTTTGCCGGAGAATGCTGGTTGCCTTCTTCCAGCTTGCCGGTGTCCTGGGTAGTCAGAAGCTTCCCGTCGCTCTCCAAAACAACGAGCACCGGAAGGCCAAACTTCGTGGGGTTCTCGTATTTCTCCACCGCATTTTTATTGTGTTCCTTATCCACATCAATAAGCACCACGAGGTAATTATCTTTCACCAATTGAGCGAGTTCGGCATTGGTCTTGAGCAACCCGCTCAGTTTGTGGCACCAACCGCACCAGTTCGCGCCGAATTTAAGTATGACCCTTTTGTTTTCCGCCTGCGCTGTCTTTAGCGCGGCGGCAATCTGCGCAGTGCCGTCCGCCTTGACGTCGTAAAGAACAGGCGCTTCGGCCAGGGAGGTTGATGCGCAAATCGCGGACGAAATCTGGATGACGACGAATGCGAAAGTGCGTGCGATAAAATTTTTCATGAATTTTTTCTAAACTTTTTCGAAAGGAAGACAACTAATTTCATGAAGGCAGCGCAGGACATTCCGATCGTGCTCGAAAAAAACGTGTTCTATTTTCCAAGGTTCAGGCAAATCCGCCCAGAACCCGGTCGAGCTGTGACGCATGAATTTCCACCGTCGTGTCCGTCCAGATCACAAAGTCCGATTGGGCGATCTTCCTTTCAACGGGCCATTGTGCCGCCAAACGTTGCTCGATTTGCTCCGCGGTCCAGCCTCGCTCGCGCAGGCGCCGGCTTTGTGTTGGAGCGGAGCACGCGACACAAATCACCGAGTCAAATTCCGCCGAACTATTGGTTTCAAAAAGAAGCGGGATCGTGACAAACCCGATTTTTTGATTCCGGTTTCGCCAGCCCTTTGCTTGCGCCTTCCAAAGTTCACGGATGCGCGGGTGCAGAATATTTTCTAGCGCTCGCAACGCAGCCTGGTCGGAAAAAACTTTGCGGGCCAACTCATCACGGCGCAGTTCGCCGTCGCGGCAAATCACGGATGACTCGAATGCTTTCTTGATTTCTTCGAGCGCAGGTTGTCCGGGTTCGACCAGCTGCCGTGCTAGAATATCAGTGTCAATCACCGGAACGCCCCGCTCGGAAAGCAAGCGCCCGGAAGTGGATTTACCCATCCCAATTCCACCAGTGAGGCCGAAAAGTTTCATCGAAAATCGGCGATGGCGGGTTTAGGGAATTTGCACCGCCCGATAGAAACGGGTATCAAAACTGCGCGCGGCCGCGTCGGTGAATCGGAACGTCCCGTTGGCCTCGGCTGTGATCGTGGACAACGGAGTCCAACTGATCAGGTTGGAGGAAACTTCGATTCGATAAGACAACCCAGCCTGGCCCGAGAGGGTCAGTTGAAAATCTCCATTGGGCAAAACCGCAGCCGAACTGAGCGTGGCCGGAGCCGCAATCAGGACCAGCGTTGTGGTTTGCGCGGTGTTGTCGTTGAGGAAGAGGTCTGTTTCGTTGGCGGTGAGAACGACGCTATTGATCGCGTTACCTCCCGTGGTCGGCGTGACCACTAGAGTCGCTGTCGCCGAGGAACCGGATTCAATGGTGCCAAGTGAAAAGATAACGCTGCCGCCCGCCAGGACGCTGCTGCCTTGCGAAGAGAACCGCGCGGTGGCGGTCAGTCCAGCCGGCAACGTGTCATTGACGACAACTCCTGTGGCAGTGCTGGGGCCGCCATTTGAGACGACAATGGAATAGGTCAGGTTGCCAGCCGTGTAAACCGGGCGAGGCGAATCCGTAACCGAGACGGAAAGATTGGCGGCGGGATTTACCGTGTTCACGGTCGTGAGCGCGAGAGTCCAGCCGCCGGAAATACTTCCCGAATCTCCAGCGGAATCATCGTTCACATAAAGTGACCAAACGCCGTTCGGACTTGTGCCGTTCAAAATGGTGAACGAAGTGACGTAGGGCGCTGGCGGAGCGGGCGGTGGAAGCGATTCGCCCGACTCGTAATCCGTGGGACGAAACGTTCCCGACAGAATTTGAGCGGCGTCAGACAGTGCAACGCCCGCATCATCGAATTTGAGATTCACATTAGCGACCGCATACGCTCCGCCCGCATCCGACATCAACACCACTTTTTGTCCGGCCGGACCGACGAGCAAAATGTCGAGGTCATCCGGGAAGCTATGCGACAACCCGTTCAAAGTTACCGCGACCTTGCTGACCAGGCCGTTCAAATTCGAAACCACAATGGTCGATGGGTAAGCGGTGGCGGGCCCGCTGTTTGGTATCGAAAGCGCGGTGCTATTCAGGAAATTCGTCAGCTGCGGAAGATCAAACGTGAAGACCACGTTCCCAAGGTTGCGCGCTCCATCCTGAAGCTGAAGCGTTGCCGTAATTATTCCCGTGCTGCCCGGCGAAGCGGTGAAGGTGAAGGGATGCGAAACCGCCGCGCCATCAAAAACCAGGACCCCATAATTTTGCGGTGCCGAAGGGGAGGTCACTCCGCCGCTGGCCAGCAACGTGGCCACGAGATTCGTTGTATTGAGAGTCCCGACGTTCGCGAGCGCAAGAGACACCGTGACCGTTTCACCCGCGTCAATCCCTCCGTTACCGGGAGTGCCCTCCGCGAGCAGGGCCAATCCGCTCGCAACCACGCTGGCAAAGGGATTGACCACGGAACTGACGAGGCTCGCAGAATTGTTTGAAAGGTTAGAGTCACTCGAAGCCGAAACGACATTCGCCAAATTTGTAATCAACCCGGCAACTGAAGGCGTCACAGTAATAACAATGGACGCCGACTCTCCCGGAGCGATTGAACCGAGAGCGCTGGTGACGACACCTGCGACGATTGAAGCAGTGCCTTGTGATGCAAGTGCTGACACAAATACCACGCTCGAAGCCAGACGGTTCGTCACCATGACATTCGCCGCGGCGTCCG
>JBDSIW010000524.1:0-5038 GCA_039917795.1 Verrucomicrobiota bacterium
GTGACCATTTTCGTTCGCGGAAATTTGTTGAAACCCGGCGCACCGGTGGTTTTCGAAGTTGCCGGCTCGCCCGCGAACAGCCAGCGCTGGTTTGGAATTTATCTGCCGAATGAAAATCGCAGCGAACTAGGCCCATCGACACCTCGGCTTGGGCTTCACAATGGTTCTCCTCCAAGGGCGGACGCTTCAGCTAATCACTGTTGTTTGGCCCGATAAATTCGCGTGGGAAAATTGGAGACGTTCGTATCTTGAAAAGTGGTAAATCCGTTGGAAGCGGTATTCGTCCGCAAAGAACTCCAATCGGTCAGATTGCTGGTGGCCTGGAAAATATAATTCGACCCGACGATCCCGATCAGTTGGAACTGCGCGAGGTTTTGGTCGATCGAATACGGGCTGAAACGGAGTGGCGCATTGAGAGCCAGCATCGCGTTCGAACTGGTAACAGAATTCACCGAGTTGCTGACGACCACGCTGTAATTTCCCTCGTTGTTGGACTGGAAATTATTCAGCGTCAGGCTGGAGGCAGTTTGCCCCGCAAGATTGGTGGTGTTGAACAGCCATTGGTAGGCGGGCGTAGGATTACCAGTCGCCACGACCGTCAGAGCCGGGCTGCTTCCGGGCGTGACGGTCTGCGTGAGCGGTTGCTGCGTGATCACGGGTGCCGCCAATGCGTTGACCGTCAGGACTGCAATCGAACTCATGACGGAGCCAGCGGCGTTGGAGGCAACGGCGCGATAATTTCCCGCGTTCGACAGCTGAATGTTGGAAACCGTGAAAGTCGAATTGGTCTGACCCGGGACATCTCCCGCTGCGCCAAAACGCCATTGATAACGAATCGGCGGGGTGCCGGTGGCGGCCGCCGTAAACATGACGGTCGATCCCACATTGGAAGTCTGGCTCAGTGGCTGGGTGGTGAAGACTGGAAGTGTGTTTACCACTAAAGTCGCATTCGCGCTGGTGCTCGTGCCGGCAGAGTTGCTGGCGATCACGGAATAGTTGCCCGCCTGATTGGTCTGAACGTTGTTAATGGTATAAGTCGGATTCGTCGCTCCCGGCAGATTGTTCAAGCCCAAGCGCCATTGGTAAGTGGGAGCGGGATTGCCCGTCGCGGCGGCGACGAAGGTCACGTTGGAACCCAGCGTGACCGACTGGTTGGTGGGTTGGGTGGTGATCACCGGGACGGTTCGCAAACTCAAAGAGGCCGGACTGCTCGTGACGGCCTGAACCACATTGCTGACGATAACGGTATAATTGCCGGTCTGCGGCGCCTGGACATTTGTGACGGTGTACGTGGGATTGGTCGCGTTGAGAATATTGACGCCATTAAATTGCCAGCGATAGAGAAGCGGCCCGCTGCCACTCGCGAACACTGTGAAAGTGGCGTTGGCTCCCGCCGAAACAGTTTGATTGGTCGGGGGTGTGACGATCAATGGCGGATCGCCAAAATTGATATTCAAATAGGCGGTGCCGCGAGCGCCACCGACGCCGTCCACCGCGATAAAATAAATCTGGCCAGATTTTCCAGTAAAGATGACGCGATCATGGCCGTTGCCCGACGCGTTGTTGCAAGCAGTGTTGACGAGGCTCGCGTAATCCGTACCCGGCCCCGTATAGACCGCGAGGATCGTGTTGTAGCTGCTGCCGTCGGTATTGATCTGCAATGTGCCGTCGTTCGTTGGTTGGTAGGTGTACCATTCGGACGCGCCGCCCAATTCGCTGCAATGATTTGGTTCGCCCGGATCTTTGGAAGAATACAGCGTGCTGAAAATCTGCGAACTGGTGTAGCCACTGGCCAACCCGCCGCTCGCGCTGACCTGACTTTTCGTGGGGCGCGCCAATCCAGCCCCGCGTTTTGCAGCGTCCGCCGCATCCAAAAACTTTTCATAGGTAAACGAGTTTGGGTTGGAAGTCCCATCGCCTTGAATATTGATTTGTAGCCTGATGGCGCGCGTGATCACTTCGCGGATCCCTTTGGGGTCTTTGACATGCGCTTCATAAATACCCACATTTTTTTCTGTGACGCCATTGATGTTGAAGGTATTGCCGGTAATTTGCGTTGGCTTGCCATTAAAATACCAGGTTCCTTGGGTTCCTTCGTCCGAAGTGTAAAACAACGTGAGCTTGTCGCCCACTCCGACGGTCTGATCCGCAGAAATACCACTAATGGTCGGCAACAAATCGGCGGACGCCGTGAAATCCCAGAGCAGGACAACGTCGCCCTCCGTTCCCGCGTATCCGTCCACTGCGATTTCATAAACTTCTCCCTGCACTGTGTTGAACACCAGTTCGCTCGTCAGATAGCCCCCGGCATCCTCGCCGCCGCTCGACAAGGGAACTGGCACCAGCGTGGAAAGCGTCCGTCCCGTGTAAATCCCCAGCAGCGTGTCAAACCCGCTGCCCGCCGTGGAGAACCGGACGAATCCTCTCGCCGGGGCCTGCCACTTGAACCAAATGGAACTGCCCCCACGTTTGCCGTTGTGGTTCGGCTCTCCCAATTCTTTGCTCGTTTTCACATTGTCACTTCGAATCAATCCGTCCACGGAATCCAAGACCGCCGCGTTGGCAAACAGGTCGCGCTTATCGATGGGAAGAATTTTTAGCGTGAGGCGCGCGGTATCCGAGGTGATGGCTTCCTTCCCATCGGAAATGACCACGCTGTAACTGCCGCCATTCGGGACCTGGACTTTTGGGAGGAGGATGATGCTGTTGGTTTCATCCGGGATGCTCACGCCGTTCAAAAGCCATTGATAAATCACCGGGTTTTTCGAATCGACCACCACATCAAAACCCGATTTGTCGCCGAGCGCGACGTCCAGCTGGTCTGTGGGTTGGGTCGTGATAATGATTTGCGCGTTGGCCTGAAGCAGGCTGAGGCAAAGGACAAACAGGACGGCGAGAATGTTTTTTGGACGTGGAGTGTTCACAGGTTTTTGACGATCACATTTCCATATCACGAAGCGGCAGAGCAAACAATCAAAGTCTTTGCTTTCTTTCGCACGTCAGGTCTCAGCATTTACTTGCTCCGCGTTCCGATTCTCGGTAAGAACTTTTTATCAAACCGGCTCCACTCACCCCGATTCCAATGACGAAAAAATGGCGGGCAATATTTTTCGCAATAATGCTTTCAATTTTTGTCCTCGAGCAACGCGCCCAAGCCGTGGACCTCGCCGCTGCGAAGACGGATGACAGGACCATCCTGCTCACCGCCGCGGGCAAGGTGGACGTGGCCCGAAAAGGCGTTTCGGCCTGGCAATCCGGGCAGACCAACCAGGTTCTCAATATTGGAGATCGGTTGCGCACCGGAAAAAATAGCCGGGCCACCGTGCGTCTCTCCAACCTCAGTGTCTTGCGGGTGTATGAATTGACCACGCTTGAGATCCAACCCGGCGGGCAAAACAACAGGGCCGCGCTTAACCTGGAGTCCGGCGCGGCTTATCTTTTCAATCGCGACAAGCCGCAGGAAACCCAGTTCCGCACCCCGACTGCCTCCGGGGCGATTCGTGGCACCGAGTTCAACATCGTCGTTGGCGAGGACGGCAAAACGGTCCTGACTTTGATCGATGGCGAAGTCGATTTGTCGAACGAGCTTGGGAAAATAAATTTGCGCAGCGGCGAGCAGGGAGTCGTCGAGAAAAACCAGCCGCCGCGCAAAACTGCGGTGATCGACGCCATCAATATTCTTCAATGGGCCTTGTATTATCCCGGCATTCTCGACGTCGATGAATTGAATCTTTCAGTTGATTTGCAGAAAACCCTAGCTGAATCCCTTGATAATTATCGTGCCGGAGATTTATTGAATGCATTGGCCGCCTACCCGGCGGAGCGCGCGCCTGTCTCTGAGACGGAACGCATTTATAAGGCAGCCCTGCTCCTCGCTGTGGGGAATGTCGCCGAGAGCGAAATGCTTTTGCGCGATCTGCACGAGGAACGGCCCATCGCGCTCGGAAATGCTCTCAGCGAAATGATTGCCGCCGTCAAACAACAGCCTTGGCCACGCACCACGCCTCGCGACCTCGCGACCGAACTAATGGCTGGCTCTTATTACGAACAATCGCATTCGCGCATCGAACAGGCCCTCGGTCTGGCCAGGGCAGCGCAGGAACATTCGCCTCGATTCGGGTTCGCCGCCGAGCGCGTCGCTGAATTGGAATTCAGTTTTGGCCACACGGATAAAGCACTCACGTCCTTGGGGGCGAGTTTGGTTTCCGCACCCCGCAATGCCCAGGCGCTCTCGCTCCAAGGATTTCTTCTCGCCGCAAAAAATAAAAATACCGCGGCGATTTCTTCGTTCGATCGCGCCATCGCGGCCGATGGATCGCTCGGAAACGCCTGGCTCGGGCGGGGCTTGATGCAAATCCGCCGGGGCGATGCCGACGCGGGACGGAAAGATTTGCAGGTCGCCGCCGCGCTGGAGCCAAATCGCGCCGTGCTTCGCAGTTACCTTGGAAAAGCGTTCAGCAACGCGGACGACACGGACCGCGCCGTGAAAGAATTGGCCCTCGCTCGCACCCTGGACCCAAATGACCCGACGTCGTGGCTCTACGCCGCGCTGTTGAACCAGCAACGCAACCGCGTCAACGAAGCGGTCGCCGATCTGGAGAAATCCCAGGCGCTGAACGACAATCGCAGTTTGTTTCGCTCCAGGCTTTTGCTCGACCAGGATCGGGCCGTCCGCGGAGCGAATCTGGCGCAGATTTACCGCGATGCCGGCATGACGGATGTGAGCGTTCGCGAAGCATCCCGCGCCGTGAATAACGATTACGGAAATTATTCCGCGCACTTGTTTCTCGCCGAGAGTTACGATGTGCTGCGCGACCCGAAGCAAATCAACCTGCGCTACGAAACGCCATTCTTCAGCGAATTGCTCGTGGCGAATCTGCTCGCACCGGTGGGCGGTGGAACGCTTTCGCAGAACATTTCGCAACAGGAATATTCCCGGCTGTTCGAAGGCGACCGTCTGGGCATCAGTTCGCGCACGGAGTATCTAAGCAGCGGAGACTGGCGGCAGGACGCGTCGCAATTCGGATCGATTGGCAAC
>JBDSIW010000525.1:0-4430 GCA_039917795.1 Verrucomicrobiota bacterium
CTCATCCACTTTTGGAAGGAACCATCGCGCAAACTTTGGCTGATCCCGCCGCGGAACGATTTTCCGAAGACGACTACGAGTTTTTAAAGTTTCACGGAATTTATCAACAGGACGACCGGGACCAGCGCAAGATTTCCAAGCACTATATTTTCATGGTTCGCGGCCGGCTGCCCGGGGGGGTGGTTCAACCGGGAGTTTATCTCGGTTTTGACCGCCTTTCTTCCGAATACGGCAACAACACCATTCGCATCACGACGCGCCAGGGATTTCAGTTTCATGGTATCGTGAAAAGCGGCCTCGGAAAATTCATGCGCGGCATCAACGACGCGATGGCCACCACACTTGCTGCTTGCGGCGACGTGAATCGAAACGTCATGGCGCCCCCCACTCCAGCGACCAGCGCGGTCGTGGACGAGATCCAAATACATGCCAAAGCGGTTTCCGACGCCTTGCTCCCAAAGACTCGCGCTTACCATCAAATCTGGGTGGAAGGGGTTGAACTCAAGCTCACGGAAGAGGATAAAACTTTCGTTGACCCGCTCTACGGCAAAACATATCTGCCCCGCAAATTCAAAGTCGGTTTCGCGATTCCACCTCTGAACGACGTGGACATTTTCACCAATGATTTGGGATATATCGCCATCATCGAGAACGAGAAATTGGTCGGGTTCAACCTGTTGGCCGGCGGTGGCATGGGCATGAGCCACGGCAACACGGCCACGTTTCCGCGCATGGCAGATGTCATCGGTTTTCTTCCGCCGGAAAAACTCGTGGAAGCTTCGCAGGCCGTTGTGAAAATTCATCGTGATTTCGGCGACCGGACCAATCGGAAACATGCGCGGCTAAAATATGTCATTGAAGAAAAAGGCGTGGAATGGTTCCGCGCTGAACTCGATTCTCGTCTGGGTTATGAATTGGGTGCGGCGCGCGACGCCGTTTTCACTCGGCAAGGCGACCTTTACGGCTGGCATAAACAGTTCAATGGAAAATGGTTTCTCGGATTATTCGTCGAGAACGGGCGCATCAAAGACTCGCCTGATTACCAACTGAAGACGGCGCTGGCGAAAGTCGTGGAACGATTTCAGCCCGAATTGCGCCTGACCGCTTCCCAAAATATTTTGTTGGTTAACATCCCCGACGGTGAACGGGAGCCCATAACAAAACTTCTCGGGGAGCACGGAGTAGCTGTGGAAAATCAGGCGAGTGTTGTCCGCCGCGCGTCCATCGCGTGCCCGGCGTTGCCCACGTGCGGATTGTCGCTTTCCGAGTCGGAGCGAATCATGCCCGAGGTTTTGACGAGGATGGAGGAGCTGCTGGCGGAAGTTGGTTTGCAGGATGAGGAAATTATTTTCCGCATGACTGGTTGCCCCAATGGCTGTGCGAGGCCCTACATGGCAGAAGTCGGTTTCGTCGGGCGCGCTCCCGGAAAATACCAGGTTTACCTGGGCGGAAACGAATCCAGCACCCGGTTGAACAAGCTCTGGAAGGAAAGCGTGAAGACGGAGGAACTTGGCAGGGAACTACGCCCGCTCCTGACGCGTTTCAAGAGTGAAAGAATCGGCCCCGAACGTTTTGGCGACTGGGTGGACCGCGTCTGGTTCACGGAAAACCCGCCCATCACGAAAGTCGTCGCCGAAAAAGCAACCTGAACCGCGAGGTTTCGACGTGATCGCAGAAATTTCCAGTAAAACCATTCCGTGGCATCTCCAATCCGGAGAAACGCTCACCCCTGCTTACGTCCGCTGGCTCGATGAGCAGTTCGGGCAAATGACCACGGAGGAAGTTCTGGCGTGGGCATGGAACCGGTTCGGCGTCCGCGCTTCAGTTGGAACCAGTTTTCAAGGCGCAGGGCTGGTCATGTTGCATTTGGCTCAGCGCAACAATTTGAAATTTCCCGCGTTCACGCTCGACACAGGGCTGCTGTTTCCCGAAACGATCGCTTTGAAAAAACGGCTCGAAGATTTTTTTGGCTTTGAAATCGAGGCGCTCGTTCCCGACCTGACCGTCGAACAGCAAGCCGAAGCGCAGGGTCCGCAACTTTGGACGCGGGACCCGGATTTGTGCTGCACAATGCGCAAAGTTTTGCCGCTGCGAAACAAGCTCTCGGACTTGGATTGCTGGATGACTGGATTGCGCCGGCAACAATCGCAAACACGCGCCGAGGTCGGCGTGATCGAACTTTATAATTTTGTTGAGGCGGCCGCGCACGACATCGTGAAAATGAATCCGATGGCCAATTGGTCGCGCGAGGCGATCTGGAAATATATCGTGGACCACAAAATTCCTTACAATCCGCTGCACGACCAGGGCTACCGCTCGATTGGCTGCCTGCCTTGCACAAAAAAAGTGGCGAGCGGCGATGACGAACGCGCCGGCCGTTGGACGGGTTTTAAAAAGGTGGAGTGCGGCATCCACACCTTCATGTCGAAGAAGGCGGATTTTCAAATTTGATATTGAACTACAGGGCAAAACACCTGGCGACCCAAACAAGAAAGTTCTCCCGTGGTGCGAATTCTGTCCGGCAGTGAATAAATTTTTATGGATTATTTGTCGAAGCTCGAAAACCAAAGCATTTACATCATGCGGGAGGCGTTCAATAAATTTGAAAATCTCGCCATGCTTTGGAGCATTGGCAAAGACTCGACGGTCCTGCTCTGGCTGGCGCGAAAAGCCTTTCTCGGCCACGTTCCCTTCCCTCTTGTGCATGTCGATACGAGTTACAAAATTCCGTCGATGATCGAGTATCGCGACAAGCTCGTGAAGGAATGGAATCTCCAGCTTGTGGTCGGGAAGAATGAAGCGGTGCTCGCGGAAGGGCGCACTTTTCCCAACGGCAAAGCGACCCGGGTGGAGTGCTGCGGCATGTTGAAAAAAGATGGATTAAAGGAGGTTTTGGAAAAACATCATTACACCGGCGTGATCGTCGGCGTCCGGCGCGATGAAGATCCGACCCGCGCCAAGGAACGTTATTTTTCTCCACGCGACAAAAACATGGAATGGAATGTCGAGGACCAGCCGCCCGAACTTTGGGATCAGTTCAAAACGGATTTTGACAAGGGCACGCACATCCGAATTCATCCATTGCTTCATTGGACCGAGCTAAATATTTGGGAATATATCGAGCGGGAGAACATCACGGTTAGCCCGCTTTATTACGCGAACGAAAAAGGCGAGCGCTATCGCAGCCTCGGTTGCTATCCCTGCACCTTTCCCGTGAAATCGCGCGCAGGAAACGTCCACGAAATCATCGAGGAACTTCGAACAACGAAAACTTCGGAGCGTGCCGGTCGCGCGCAGGATAAGGAAAGTGAAGATGCCTTCGAGAAGTTGCGCCGCGACGGCTACATGTAAGGCATCCTTCTTTCAATTTCATGAGTGCTCCTAAAATCAAAGCTAACGAAATTCAAAATTCTATAAGGACCATTCTTTTGGAAGATTGGAATCCTGTTAGTGATTCTAAAGTTCCGACCGACGAATATGATGGTTACATTGGTGGTGTATACAGACTGCTAACTTCAAATCCCTCGGAAGATGAAATTATAGATTACCTGTGTGATGTTGAGAAAAAATCATTCGGATTTTCACCGGAGCGCTCAAAGCTTCTAAGCGTTGCCAAGAAATTAAAGGCTTTAAACATTAAGTTATGATTTCAAACGCACCTTCCGAACAACTCAAGATCGTCATCGTCGGCCATGTTGATCACGGCAAATCCACTTTCGTGGGCCGACTCTTCAACGACACCGGTTCATTGCCCGACGGCAAACTGGAACAACTGCAAAAGATTGCCGAACGGCGCGGCGTGCCATTTGAGTGGGCGAACCTGATGGACGGTCTTCAAGCGGAGCGCGACCAGAACATCACCATCGACACGGCGCAGATTTGGTTTCAAACGAAGAAGCGGCAATACGTCATCATCGACGCGCCGGGGCACAAGGAGTTTTTGAAGAACATGATCACCGGCGCGGCCAATGCCGAAGCGGCGTTGCTGTTGATCGATGCGAGTGAAGGCGTGCAGGAACAGTCGCGCCGCCACGGCTATTTGCTGAATCTCCTCGGCATTCGCCAGATTGCAGTGCTCGTTAATAAAATGGACCTCGCGAATTACTCGCAGGAGCGTTTCGGCGCGATTGAAAAAGAATATCGCGAATTTTTGCACAGCCTCGGCGTTACCCCGAAAGTTTTCATTCCCATCGCGGCCAAACACGGCGACAACATCGCCTCCATCAGCAAAAACATGCCGTGGTGGAAAGGAACGACCGTTGTGGAAACGCTGGATCAATTCAACGTCACGGACTTGCCATTAAACCAACCGCTGCGCTTTCCCATCCAGGATGTTTACCGCTTTGACGAACGCCGCATTCTCGCCGGGCGCATCGAGTCCGGCTCGATCAAAGTGGGCGACAAATTGATTTTCGCGCCGACCAACAAAA
>JBDSIW010000526.1:0-7312 GCA_039917795.1 Verrucomicrobiota bacterium
GGCACGGGAATGGTTGGCTGGCTGGGGCGGGTGATACCGAAAGTCGTGGTGCGCGGAATTCAATTTGGCCTCGGGCTTCAACTGACCACGCTGGCGCTGAAAGATTATGTGCAACGAGAAGGGACGATCGGGCTGACCTTGGCGGCGGCGGCTTTCGCCATCAGCCTTTGGCTTTACGGAAATAGAAAATATCCTGCGGCGCTATTCATCCTGCTGCTGGGCGCAATCTATTCGCTGGTCGGGGTGAAAATGAATCTCTATTCCGCCAGTCAGCAAGTGGGATTGCACTTCCCGAAATTTCATCTCGTCCAGTGGCAGGATGTCTGGACGGGTTTTCTCCTGTTGGCGTTGCCGCAGGTTCCTCTTTCGATTGGCAATTCCATTCTCGCGGCGCGCCAGACGTCGGAGGATTTGTTTCCCGGGCGCGCGCCAAGCCTGCGTAAAATCAGTTTCACCTATTCGCTGATGAATTTGGTCAACCCGTTTTTCGGGGGAGTCCCCAGCTGTCACGGTTCCGGCGGAATGGTGGGTCACTACGCTTTCGGCGCGCGGACGGGCGGGTCGGTCATGATTTACGGTGCGCTCTACCTTACGATTGGATTGGGCTTCAGCGCGGGCTTTCAGAATGTGATTCAAATTTTCCCGATGCCGATTCTCGGAGTGATCCTTTTGTTCGAAGGGCTTGCATTGATGTTACTGATTCGTGACATGGCGGGTTCGAAGGCGGATTTCTTTCTTGTCCTGCTCGTGGGCTTGATGGCAAACGGGCTTCCCTACGGCTACCTCATTGCGATGGTGGTGGGCACGATTCTGGCGAGAGCCCGAGTCGTTCCGGTTGAGGAGAAAATCAAACCAGAAATTTAAGCTCTCAACGAAACCTGAACTCTGATTTCGGGATGCAAGTGGCGCGTTTCTACTCCGTCATGGACCGCAATTGCGCTGAAACTTTTTCCGTGGCGCGAAAGGCGCGCAAGATATTTCGCCCTGCAACTTTCTGGATGTCCTCATCGCTGTAGCCGCGTCGCGACAACTCAGCCAACAACGCGGGATAGCAGGAAACATCCTCCAAGCCCAAGGGCGGATGGCCGAAACCTTCGTAATCGCCACCGATGCCGACGCAATCGATGCCAGCGATCTTCCGGATGTGATCGATGTGGTCGGCGACGTCGCTCAGCGTCGCGGGCGGAGCGGGATGAGTCTTGCGCCATTGGTCAATTGCGTCCTCGATTTTCGCCTCATCTTTCCCGAGAATTTTCTCGATCCGGTTTTCTTCTTTCTGCCGCTCCACCGCGTAAAGGCGGCCTTTCTCGGTGAGGAAACCGGGCACGAAATTTACCATGACCACGCCGCGGGTTTCCGAGATTTTTCTGAGCAAATCGTCTGGAACATTTCTCGGCACATTGCAAAGGGCGCGCGCCGACGAATGCGAGCAGATGACGGGCGCTTTGCTGGCTTTGATCGCAGCCGCCATCGTGTCGTCGGAAACGTGCGAGACGTCCACCATCATCCCCAGTCGATTCATTTCGTGAACCACGCTTTCGCCGAATTCACTCAAGCCTCGCGTCTTCGGTTTGTCGCCCGCTGCGTCTGCCCAATCGAGGTTCTTCGTGTGGGTCAGCGTCATGTAACGGGCACCGAGCGCATACGTCATCCGAAGCATCGCGAGCGAATTGTCGATGGAATGACCGCCTTCCATCCCGATGAGCGACGCGACTTTGCCCTTTCGATGGATGCGCTCGATGTCATCCGACGTCAGCGCCAGTTCGAAATTATTTGGGTAGCGCGCCACCATTTGATGAACGATGTCGATTTGCTCAAGCACGGCGCGCACCGCAATGGCTCCGCTCATTTCCGGGTCAATATAAACCGACCAGAATTGTCCGCCGACCCCACCCGCCTTCAGCCGCGGAATGTCAGTGACCAATTTCATCTTCGTCGTATCGCGGGTGAGATCGAACACGTTCATGTCTTTGCCGTGCTTTCGATATTGCCACGGCAAATCGTTGTGGCCATCGATCAGTGGAACTTCCCGCAATAATTTCCTGATGTGATCCATGCGAGCGGAATCCAAGTTTGACGCCGAAATATTTTCAGCGGAGCGAACTTGAACGGTGACGGTGAGCATCGACATCAGCAAAAAAAGTTTTGGGCTCATAAAATCCGAAGCCCGGAGCAAACCTGAATTGGATTGCGCGTGTCAATGTATTGCTTCGCGGCTGTTCTCTGGGAATCGGAAGACAAAAAACAGAGCGACAGCCGGATGCCGTCGCCCTTTTTCGAATACAATTTTTTGCCTATTAGTTGCCGTGCAACCGGAAGAAGGTCTGGGTTCCTGTCGCGGAAACCGGATACGGGCTGGCGGCGCCCGGGACGGTGTTGTAGGCACCCGCCAACGTTGTCAGCGCTTTCCAAAGCGCACGTTCCGCTCCAGGTCAGGATGGTGTCGGCTTCGTTCTGCCTTGCTCACTTTGCAATCCGGCGGCCATAGTATTTTGCATGCCTGTTCAAAACTTTTCGCGCCGTTTTCGAATCTCCGGATTGGCTCTTCTGACTGCCCTTGCCTTGTTGATCTTTTCCCATAGCGCATTAGCCGCAGGATCGGTCAAGCCATTGCGCGCGCTGCTGATCGTGGGCGGCTGCTGCCACGATTACTCCGCGCAAAAAACAATTCTCTCCGACGGATTGAAGGAGCGGGCGCGCATGGAGGTCGATGTCGTGCAACAGGGCGGCGACACGAAGGACACCAAAATTCCTCTCTACGAAAACGTGGGTTGGGCGAAGGGCTACGACGTGATCATTCATGACGAATGTTTTTCCGAGGTGAAAGATCAGGCGTGGATGGATCGTGTGCTCGCTCCGCACAAAGCCGGACTCCCGGCCGTCGTGATTCATTGCGCGATGCACTGTTATCGGAGCGGCACGGATGAGTGGTTCAAATTCACGGGAGTGACGACGCACGGCCATGGAGCGCATTATCCGCACGAAGTTTTGAATTGCGATGCTGCCCATCCGATTATGCAGCAGTTCGGCGCGGCCTGGTGGAATCCAGCGGGCGAACTTTACATCATTGAAAAACTTTGGCCGACTGCCCACGCGCTCGCTTCCACGAAAAATCAGGAACGCGGCGCGGAGGATGTTTGCGTCTGGGTGAATCAATACGGCAAGACCCGGGTTTTCGGCACGACCCTTGGCCATCACAACGAAACCGTTTCGTCGCCAGCCTATTTGGATCTTGTCACTCGCGGCACGCTTTGGGCCGCGGGAAAATTGAATGAGAATTATCTCAAGCCGGTTCAGCCGCGCCTTGTCCCCGTCAATCTTGCTCTCGGAAAAAAGGCTTCCACATCCAGCGTGCAGGAAGGACACCCGGTTGAACACGGCCTCGATGGCAGCACCGCAACCCGCTGGTGCGCGAACGGTGACTCGAAAGGGGAATGGTTGCAGATCGATTTGGGCAAACCGGAAAAGCTGAAAGGCACCGCGCTCGATTGGGAATCCAAAGAGGCAATTTATCATTATAAAATTGAAGGGTTGGACGATGGCAAAATTTGGCGAACCCTTGTGGACGGCTCGACCAATTCGCGACCGGGCGCTTGCGCCGATTCGTTTTCTGCTGAAAAAATAAATCAGGTGCGCGTGACTTTTCTCGGCGCCAACGGCCCCCATTGGGCGAGTTTGAATGAAGTTCGCGTCTTTGGCGAAAAAATGACATCGTCGGACACGCGAGCGCTGGCCCGCGAAAAGGATTCTGCGCTCCTGGCGGAAGTGAAAGTTCCCGCTGAGTTCAGCGCGACGATTTTTGCCGCTCCACCCGCAGTGAATTATCCGGTCTTCGTCTCCGCCGCGCCCGACGGCACCCTCTACGTTTCCAGCGATGGCAATGGCTCGCTTGGTCGCGACCCGAACCGCGGCAGAATCGTCCGCCTGCGTGATCTCGACGGCGATGGTCATGTCGACGAATCAAAACTCTTCGTCGCAAATGTAGATTCGCCGCGCGGCCTTGTCTGGGACCACGACCGTCTCTACCTTTTGCATCCGCCAAATTTGAGCGCATTTATTGACCACGATAGCGATGGCATTGCCGATGAGGAAAAAATTCTGGTGAAGAACATCGCGTTCACTTTCAAAGATCGGCCCGCCGACCACACCTCAAACGGAATCGAACTTGGCGTCGATGGCTGGATCTATTGCGCGATTGGCGATTTCGGATTCATGGAAGCCACTGGAACCGACGGGCGCAAATTGCAATTGCGCGGCGGTGGCGTGGTGCGAGTGCGCACCGACGGCACGGGCCTGGAATTATTCGCCCGCGGCACGCGCAATATTCTCGAAGTAGCGGTGAGCCCGCTCCTGGATTTATTCGCGCGGGACAACACCAATGACGGCGACGGTTGGGACGTACGCCTCCATCACTTCACCGGTCTGGAAGACCACGGGTATCCGTCGCTCTACAAAAATTTCTCGGACGAATTGATCAAGCCGCTCTCCGACTACGGTGGCGGATCGGGATGCGGCGCGGCGTGGATTGATGAGCCGGGTTTTCCTGCGGAATGGAACAATACTTTTTACACCGCAGACTGGGGACGCCAGCCGATTTTCCGCCATCGGGTCACCGCGACGGGCGCGACGTTCGCCGAAACGGAGCCGCCCAAGGGATTCGTCAGCCTCACTCGTTCCACGGACATCGACGTCGATGCGCAGGGACACGCGTATGTTTCAAGCTGGAAAGGCGCGACCTTCAATTGGGTGGGACCGGATGTCGGCTACATCACGCGAGTGACGCCAAAAAATTCCAGGCCGGACCCGCTGCCGAATTTTGCCACTGCGACCGAGCCTGAACTCGTCGCCCTGCTCGAATCCCCCAGTCAGCGGCGCCGCCTCGAAGCGCAACGCACTTTGCTGCGGCGCGGTTTGAAGCCCGGCATCGTGAAATCGCTGTTCGCGCTCTCGGGAGACAAAGCCAGACTCCTCGCGGCGCGCGTCGCCGCCTTGTTCGCGCTCAAGCAAGGCCTTGGCGAAAAATCCGTGGAGTTGATTGCCAATCTTGCGAGCGATTCCACGATTGCCGCCTGGGCGATTCGCGCGCTGACCGATCACGAAGGCCAGCTCGCGAGCGTGCCAGCCGGTCCAATTCTCGCGGGTTTGAAATCGCCCGATGCGCGCACTCGCCGCGAATCCGTGGTGAGCGTGGCGCGCCTTGGCAAAATTGAAAACGCCCCCGCCCTCACGCCTTTGCTCGGTGATGCCGACCCTGTGATCGCCCACACCACGATCAAGGCGCTGGCCCGTTTGCAAGCCGTCGCTCCGTGTTTCGCCGTCGTGGACCAATCGAGTGCGCCTGCGCTCCAACGAACAGGCGCACTCCGAGTCTTGCAATCGCTTCATCTTCCGCCAGTCGCGGACGGATTAATCACGCGACTCAAAAAGGAAACTGACGTCGCGCGTCGGAAGAGCCTCTTTACCACCCTTTGCCGCCTGCACTTCAAGGACGGTCCGTGGGCAGGGGAGAGTTGGGGAACCCGTCCCGACACATCAGGGCCTTATTACCAACCGGTCGTATGGGAAGAGACGCCAAAAATCGCGGCGATATTGCAGGAAACTTTTGCCACAGCGAAAGAGGAGGAAGCGGCTTTTTACGTGAACGAATTGAGCCGGCACAAAATTCAGTCCGACGCATTGCTGGCTAGCATCATCTCCCGTGCGGAGAAGGACGAAGCTTTGATTCCCGTGCTCATGGCGCAACTGTCGCGAGCGGAGCGCATCCCGCCCAGCGTGGTGCCGATGCTGGTTAAAACTGCTGATGAGCCAGCGACCGATCCGCTGCTTCGCGCTCACGCGGTGGTTGCGCTCGCCAAAGTTAGGAGCGGCGAAGCGTTTCAAGCAATGCTGGCGGCGATGCCGCTTTTTCCGGAGGTAGGAAAACAAAAGGAGACTCAATTGGCGCGCGATGCTTTTTTGAATTTCTCGAAGGCAGACCGGCATCTTGAATTGCTGGAGATAGCCGCCAAAAATGGCGATCCAGAAATCTCCCCCTGGGCCAACGCCGTGTTGCTCAAACTCACCGAGTCGAAGAACTTCTCGCCGGAAGCGCGGGAGGCCGCGCGAAAATCGCTCGACGACGGATGGACGGAACCGAAGCGGCGCGTGCAAATCCTGCAAGCGGTCGTTCTCGTAAAACCTCGGGCCTATCGCGAAAAAGTTTTGGCGTCGCTTGCCGATTCCGATCCTGCTGTGGTCCAGGCCGCGGAACGGGCCGCGTCCGCGCTCAAGCTCGAGCGAGTCATCAAGGCGAACAAATCTTCTGACCCGCTGATTGCCACAATGAAGCCGGAGGAGGTTGTCGTCGCGGCGACAAAGACCAAGGGCAACGTGAAGCTGGGCGAGGAATTGTTCACGCGCCAGAGTTGCGTGAATTGTCACACCGTCAGTGCTGACCAGCCATTGCGAGGACCGTTCCTCGGGAACATCGCTACAACCTACAAGCGGCCAGATTTGGCCGAGGCAATTTTGTTTCCAAACAAAACAATTGCACAGGGATTTGTGACGCACCATTTCGAGTTGAAAGACGGCGCGGAGCACGACGGTTTCGTCACGAAGGAATCGGCGGAGAGCGTGACCATCCGCAACGCGGCGGCGCAGGAGGTTCAGATCCGTGTCGCCGACATCGGCAAGCGCGAGAAGTTGGAACGGTCGATGATGCCCGAAGGTCTTGCCGGAAATCTAACGGTCGAAGAGTTTGCGTCTCTGCTCGATTACCTGGAAGCGCTGGCCGCGAAATGACGATAGCAGGGAACATAAATTCAACGACGGCAGTGTCGTCCGGACGAGGTCAACAAAGCTTCTGCAGGCGATAGCGCTGCTGAAATCCCGGTCGGTCCACTCGCGCGTTTTTATTCAGTTTAATGTGCGAGCGGCTTGCTCCCAGCGAGATTGCCGGCGTAATCCCTTCGGACCAGAAATAGCCCGCCGAACAACAACAACACGCCGCCGATTACGTAGGCGGAACCGCTGTAAGCGATGAAGTGGCTCATATTTTCCAGCTTGCTGCTGTAACCACCGTGGTCAGTGTACCAACCCGTCAGAAATGGACCGAACGAGCCAAGCCCCCACCCGACGGTGTTCATCAGTCCAGCTGCGGTGGCGCGCGAGCGCGGCGGCACCACGTCGTAGAGCGACGCGAAAATGCCAGCATCGTAGCATCCTTTGCAAAGGCCGAACGCCACCATGCTCGTCAGCAGCACGGCCACGCTAGTGGTCGAGCCGACGAGAAAAACAAAGGTGGCCCCCAACAACAAGCCTCCGGCCTGCACCA
>JBDSIW010000527.1:0-5050 GCA_039917795.1 Verrucomicrobiota bacterium
AGGATATAGCGGTCGCCGATCAACCGCTCGCGCTGAAACTCGAATTGCATCGCTGGGTCAACATGGCCGCGCGCGGTTGGTTCTCCGGCGACGGCCATGTGCATCGCTCGCTCGCCGACCTGCCGACGCTCGTGCTGGCCGAAGACTTGAACGTCGCTCTCCCGCAATCCTTCTGGGCCATCCAGGACAAAACCCGGCCCACACCCAGCAATAAGTTCTTGGGCATTCAGAATCCCACCGTAGGCGCGGCGCGCGAAATACCCGGCGAACCTGAGATTCCCGCCGCGCTGTTCAAAGCTGACGCCACTCACGTCATCTGGCCGCTCAACACCGAATACGAAATTTATCGGGTCGGCGAAAAAATGCACAACCTCGGCGCGGTTTTCATTCTCAACCATCGCAGCCCGTTCACGCTTGGTGCGCCGTTGCTGCGTCCCATCGCCGAGGAAGCGCATCGGCAGGGCGCGTTGCTCGACATGGACAAGTGCAACTGGGCGTGGTCGCTCATGCTGCCGCCGGTTATGGACATTGACCTCTACGAACTCGCCAACAACCATCTCTGGCGCACCGAGTATGGCTTTACCAACTTTAACGTGCCCGCGCCCGCGTTCATGCGTCTGCCGGACGCGGGGCGTAGTGGCGGTGAGCGGGATTGGATCAATTACACCCTGGACACCTACTATGCGCTGCTCGACTGCGGCTTTCGGATGCGGCCCACTGCGGGCACGGCGAGCGGCGTGCATCCGGTGCCATTGGGTTTTAGTCGCGTTTATGTCTATTGTCCGAAAGGATTCAGTTATGACGACTGGATGCGGGGCTTGGGCGCAGGTCGCAGCTTCGTCACCACTGGCCCGATGTTGCTGGCGGAAATCAATGGCGAAGTGCCGGGCGGACAATTCAAGCTGACAGCGGGAAGGCCGCGCAAAATTAAACTCACGGGAACCGTCTTTAGTGAATCCCCGATTCAAGGCGTTGAAGTGCTGGTGAACGGCTCGGTGCAACGAACGATTTCATTGCACCCGAGACTCAATCACGACGGCGCGTATGAAGCGCAGTTCAAAATTACCGAAGCAATCAGCGGCACGAGTTGGGTGGCGCTGCGTTGCTGGGAAAACCGGGCCGGCAGGCGGGTGTATTTCGCCCACACAGCGCCGAGCTGGTTTGATGACACGACCGCACCATTGCGCCCGCAGCGGGACGAAGTAACGTGGCTGGTTGAACGGATGCAGCAACAGATTGCAGCCAACACCGGCGTGCTGTCGCCGGCAGCCGTGGCGGAATATCAGCAGGCCTTGGCGGCTTACCAAAAGCTTGAGCTAGACGCGCGATGAATGAAAACAATTCCAGAATCCAGTTGCTGACCACCGCCAGCAGCCTGGCCATTCTGCTGCTGGCATTTGTCCTGACCGGGCATACCCAGCCCGCGCCCGGGCAGCTTGAACGCATCGGCGATTCAGCTGGAGTGGCAACGCCGGAACCGGAACTTCGCAGGCAAATCTTGTTTCAAATGCACATCAATCCCGAGATGCGCGTGAAGGTGACCACGGGTCCGGCCTCGCCCACGTTGGTTCAAAATGAATGGCGCACGTTTCTCGTCCGCATCGAAAACGAAAGCGGCACCATGGCTCCGCTACAAATCACCGTGCTGAATCCCACCGACGCCCGTTCCGGCACGAACGCGTGGCTGCAAGCCGAAGTGGTGGCGGATACGGCACTGCCCGCCACACTTTCCGGCCGATCGTTGGAATACCGCGTGGTTCGGTTGCGTAGTCTCGTCGCAGGCAAGCGCGAGGGTCAAATCAGTCTGCACGTCGGCCAAGGCACACAAGACATCGGCTTCCGCAACGAGGTGGATATTTTATTTCAATGCCAACCCGCCCGGACTAACTCATCAACGATGCAACCATGAAACGGATAAAAAATTACGCCACCTTCCTTGCGCTGCTCGTCGGCGCGACGCAACTGTTCGCCGCCGAACCTTTCCCGCTGATTGACGGCGTTGAAAGCCAGCCGCTGCTGGCTCAAGTCGGACGGCTGCAAGACGCGCTGCAATTCATCGGCCAGCCGTTGCCAGAAAAAATCCGGCAGCAACTCGTCGAAGCGGGCCGGAAAAATTCTGCCCGTGAAATTGATTTTGCCGTGCAGCACGCGTTGGATTCGCTCTGCGCGGGCGAAGTAGTTTTGCAAACGAACGGTGCGGTCACCTTCACGCCGGCGGCGCAACCGCAGAAATTACTGGCACAAGGCTGGCGCGCATTTTTGGTCAAGGTTCACAACCCCGGCGGGCGGCGCGACGCGCTGTTCGTGGATAGCCCCGGTGCGCGGCCGTTGCCGGAAAGTCCCGCCGCCGAAGTGGCGAACCGCTGGATTGACGTGGAGATGTTCGATCATCGTCCGCTGAACGCGACCTTGAGCGGCCTCGCATTGGAATACCGCATCATCCAGATTTGGGCGAAATTTCCCGGCACTCGCACCGCCGCACTGGCGTTCAAGTCCAGCGAGTCCGGCCTGAATTCCGAACGCGTAGATGAAGCCTATAAAAGAACTTGGAACTTCGATGCCGCCACCGAAGGTTGGGCGGCGAAAAATCAGTGCCAGCTTTCCATCACCAACGGCGCGCTGCAAATTGAGAGCACTGGCGGCGATCCGTTTCTCCAAACCGAGTTGAATATGTCGCCCGGCGCAAAAGTCGTCCGCATCCGCGCCAAGGCGCACGCAGAAGACACCTGGCAATTATTTTGGATGACGGAAAAACGGCGCGAGGCGGATACCAGTCATGTCGTTTCATTTCTCGCCACCCGCAGCACCGGTCAGTGGTCGGAATTCAAATTTAATTTTACGGCGGAAGATCATCTCATCGGTTTGCGACTTGATCTCGGCATGGCTACCGGTATTTCGGAAATTGATTCGATTGAAATCGCCAACGCCGAGGCCACCGGATCGGGTTGGGCGAGCGCGGAAATGAAATTCAAAATTGAACCGGCCATCCCCGTGGATTTTCAGGTGCACGATTTGGCGGGGTTGCCGACGATGGCGGCCTTCGTGATCCGCGATTCGCAGGGCCGCATTTATCCGATGCAGAGTAAGCGACTGGAACCGGACTTTTATTTCCAGCCGCAGATTTATCGAGCCAATGGCGAAACTGAGTCGTTGCCGGCGGGAACTTACACCGTTACCTGCTCGCGCGGTCCGGAGTCCGTGCCGGAAACGCAGACCGTCACCGTCAGCGAAACCCAGCACACGATTCGTTACAACGTAAATCGCTGGGTGAACCCGATGGTGCGCGGCTGGTTTTCTGGCGACAACCATATTCACGGCGCGGGTTGTCTGCATTATTTGAAACCCACCGAAGGCGTGACGCCCGAATCCATGCAACGGCACACGATGGGGGAAGATTTGAAAATCGGTTGCAGTCTGAACTGGGGGCCGGGCTTTGATTTCCAAAAACAATTTTTCTGCGGCTATGTGGATCGTGTTTCCAATTATCCCTATCTCATCCGTCAAGACATCGAGGTCAGCGGCTTCGGCTCCCATGAGTCCGGCCATCTGTGTTTGCTGCGGTTGAAAGATCAAATTCCGCCCGGCGGAAATTCCAAGGATCACTGGCCGACGCTCGGCTTAAACACGCTGCGCTGGGCCAAGGCGCAAGGTGCCATCTGCGGCACGGCTCATTCCTCGCTCGGCTTGGAAGGCGCAGTTGGCCGCGTGGCGGGCCCGGACGGACCGAACGCCTTGCCGAGTTATGACATCCCGCGCTATGACGGCATCGGCGCGGATGAATTCATCGTGGACGTGACGCACACCGTCCCCGGCGCAGATGGCAAGCTCGTTCCCGCCGTTGACTTCATCGCCACGATGAACACCGACCGGCGGCTGGAATGGAATATGTGGTATCACGTTTTGAACTGCGGCTTCCGTCCGCGTGCCAGTGGGGAAACCGACTTTCCGTGCATGAGCGGCGCGCGGGTCGGCATTGGCCGAGTTTATGTGAAGCTAGATGGCAAACTCAACTTCGACGCATGGTGCGACAAACTTCGTGATGGCCGGAGCTACGTCAGCGATGGCACGAGTCACCTGATGGAATTCACCGCTGCGGAAATCGGGGCGACGAATAATTTCGTCGCCGTGGGCGAACGCGGCAGTGAGCTACACCTCGCGAAGCCAGGTAAAATTCAGCTAAAAGTAATCGCCGCTGAACGACGATTGGACACCAACGCCGTTTCGCTCGAAGTCGTGGTCAACGGTTATCCCCTCGCGAGCAAGATGATTTCTTGCCAAGGCGGCGAGCAGGCAATTTCCTTTGAAGTGCCGATTGAAAAAAGCAGTTGGGTGGCGCTGCGGACGTTTCCCTCGGCGCACACAAATCCGATTTTTGTGCTCGTGGACGGCCAGCCGATTCGCGCTTCCAAACGTAGTGCCGAGTGGTGCTTGCGCGGCGTGGATCAATGTTGGTTGCAGAAAGAACATTGTTATCCTGGTGTAGAAAAAGATCAGGCCAAGGCTGCCTACGAACACGCGCGACAGACGTATCGACAAATTTTGGACGAAGCGAAGGCGGATTGAACTTAAACTACGAATGAGAAAAAACATTTTCGCCGCCATCACGCTCGTGTTGCTTTTCGCCGCTTTGCCTGCGTGGAGTCACGGCATTGATTTGCCCAAACCCACGCCGGAGCAGCTCGCGCAGATTCAGCCGCCGTTGCGCGGTTCGGTGAATTTTTCCCGCGAACTGCTGACGCATCTTCGCAATCGCCTGACGCAACCGCAGCTTGTTTTGTTGGACCGCGTGCTGGAACAATTCGCCAATGCCGACCGCATTCGCGCGGGCGAAGTTCGCGGCTCCGCGCCTGCCGATGCAGATTATTATCACTGGCGCGCGGAGCAGAGCTTGCTGGAATTGCTGCCACAAATTCCCGACCTTATCCCGCTCGATTTCCGCCAAGGTTTGCCCACGCACAAACCCGACGACGTGCTGGAGTTCGATCAGCAATATAATTTGCTACTCTTAAAAGTCGTCACCGGCAACGGCCCGACCAACTTTTTCGTGCAT
>JBDSIW010000528.1:0-3323 GCA_039917795.1 Verrucomicrobiota bacterium
AAAAGCGGCCAGCGTCAACGTTGGAAAATCCCAGCTCCGCAAAGGCCAGCGGACAAAATTCGTTTGCAGGTTTTCCTCCAGAAATTCCCGCAGGCCGGGATTGTCTAGCGCGCGTGCTTCAAAGCTCGCACCAGCCGCGACGCTGGAAAGCGGTTGGGGATGAAATTTCTGGCAGCCGAACGCCATCGAAAAGATCACGCAACCAAAAAAAAGTGGGGCAGGAAATTTCATGGCACCACGGCGGAAATCCACTGGTCTGTTTTTTCGGACGCCATATCGTTTCAAAATCGTGCGGGGAATGATTCAATTCCCCGGCAAGCTGAGCAAGCCCCGAAGAATGACAAAATTGTCATTTGAGATTCATCTGGCGTTCAGCTTGTTTACCTACGATGCAGCCGCATTTCGTCGAAACGAAGCGCCAAATTAAATTGCACAATTGGGAAAGACATTTTTCGGTCAATCGCTATCGTTTGAGAAATTTAGATGCATTATTGTGCTCCCGGAAACCTTCTTGATTCGCCGAAGTGAGTAACATGATTCTCCATCCTCGCTCCTGCTCCGTGATTATTCCTTTCCACAACGAGGAAGCGAATTGCCGCGAGGTGCTGCGGGAGTTGCGCCCGGTGCTGGAAGCGCTGGGACCGGGCGCGGAGGTGATTGCGGTGGATGATGGCTCGACCGACGCCACTCTCTCGGCGCTCCGCGAGATCGCATTCGAGTGGCCGTTGGTGCGCGTCGTGCCGCTCGCCGGCAATCATGGGCAGGCAGCAGCGCTCTTCATGGGAATGCGTTCGGCCACCGCGCCGGTCATCGTCATCATGGATGGCGACGGCCAAAATGTGGCGGCGGATATTCCAAAACTCCTGGCTGCGCTCGACGGAACCGACATGGTGGCGGGCATCCGGGCAAAGCGAAACGATTCCTGGCTGCGGCGAAAAATGTCGCGCGTCGCCAACGCCATTCGTGGAAAGATGCTGGGCGACGGGATGCGCGACAGCGGGTGCGGCTTGAAAGTTTTTCGCCGCGAAGTCGCCGATTCTTTTTTGCCCATGCGCACGCTTTATTCCTTCATGCCCGCGCTGGCCGTGGCCGCGGGCTTCCGGGTCGCGCAGGTGGAAGTGCAACATCGGGCAAGGGTACGCGGCCAATCTCATTATGGCCTGGGCGTCATGCTCTGGCGTCCCGCCCTCGACATGCTCGGCCTCTGGTGGTGGCGACATCGGCGCTTCAAAATTCCGGCAATCCAATCGGAACCCAAATGAAAACGCGCATCGGATCGCGCGGAATTTTGCTGGCGCTTTTCGCCTGCGCGGTTGTCTTCGCCAGGCTGGGTGTCAACGGGCTGGTCGAACCTGACGAGGGACGCTACGCCAGCATCGGGCGCGAAATGGCTGACGGCGGAAGCTGGTTGATCCCGCATCTCAACGGCATTCCCCATTTCCAAAAACCTCCCATTATCTACTGGTCAACCGCCGTGGCCTTTCGAGTTTTTGGAGCAAACGAGGCCGCCGCCCGCTTGCCCTCGGCTCTCGCTGCGCTCGGAATCATGGCTCTCGCCTTTGCCATCGGGCGAAAATTGTATGGCACCGAAACCGGCATTGGCGCGGTCCTGATCCTCGTGGCGGCGCTCGAATTTTTTGGCCACGCCCGAATGCTCACGCCCGACATGATGATGAGTTTCTGGATCACGGCGGCAGTGTTTTGCCTCGTGAAACATCGCCTGGAAGGCCAACGGCGCTGGGGCTGGTTTTTTTTCGTGGCGATGGGAGCGGGCTTTTTGTCGAAGGGCCCGATGGCGCTGGTCGTTCCTTTGTCAGCCGCGCTCGTCTGGCGATTGGCCGCCGGTACGGGCCGGCGCAAACTTCCTTGGATTCCAGGAATGCTTCTCACCCTGGCCATCGGCCTTTCCTGGTTTACCGTGCTGGTTTCCCGCGATCCGCAACTACGATCCTATTTCCTCGGCTACGAACTGGTGGAGCGATTCACTTCCAAGGTTCACGGGCGCTCCAAGCCATTCTGGTTTTTTGCGCCGGTCCTGCTCGTCGGATTTCTGCCGTGGACTCCAAGCCTGCTGGCGATGGCGGGTTCGCTGGCGAATCGCTGGCGTGCGGGCTGGCGTCCTGCCGCAAACGCGTGGTTGCTCTTTGGATGGGTTGTGCCGCCATTGCTCGTACTTTCCGTCAGCGGATCAAAATTGCTGACCTATGTCCTTCCCTTGTTCCCGCCCATTGCCATCGCACTCGCCCAATGGTGCGGACGTTCGACCGGCATTGCGCGGGTCGCGTACGCGGTGTCCGCCGTCGTCATTGGGCTCGCGGCAACTGCCGTGGCGATGTCCCATCGCTGGGTTACGAGCGCTGATCTCTCGGGCCTGGCGGCCCCGTTTTTCCTCGTAGCGGCCGGCCTTCTCGTCGCGGCAACCGTCCGTCTCGTGTCCGCTAATTCCTTGAGCGCGCTCGCCTGCGTCAGCGTTACGACGACGGCGGGCTGGGTTTGGGCAATGGGCCAGGCCGATCGGGTCAACCCGTTGTTGGGGGCGCAGGCAACCGTCCGCGATTTGGCGAGGCAGGTGCGCAACGCCCCGGATTTTCAACGCGCCACTTTGTTCGTGGTTGATGCCCGCTTGCACAGTTGGGAATTTTATCTGCGGCGCCCGGTTTCAGTAACGCTGGCCGAATCGGACGTCGTACTTCCGCTCACCGCCGAACAGCAGGACCGGCTTCTCCCGAATTCAGAAGAGTGCGTGGCGATGCTGGAGCGCCGCGCGCCGGCCTACGGGCTCGTGAGCAGCAAAAATTTTGGGCCGTTGTTCTCCACCAACCGCTGGGCCGTGCTGGGGCAGGCCGGATCGTTTTACCTGATCTCCAGCCGGGATGCCGCACTCGCCCCGGCGGCGTCCGCGACGTCAGTGCAAAGATGACAATATTGTCATGTGCGTTTCATCGCGGGTTCATGTTGATTCAGATAGCTTGGCGAAGTCGTTGGCAAAAAAATTAACTCAAACTATCCATCCATTTATCACATGAAACTGAAGAATATTATTGGTTCACTGGGCGCAGTCGGTTTGCTGGTCGTCGCGGGCTGCGAGACGAAGCACCTTGAATCCGAGGCGAAGATTTCCCGGAGCGAAGCGGAAAAAATCGCCCTCGCCAAAGCGCCGGGCGGGACGGTGAAGGAAGGCGAGTTGGAGAAGGAACACGGAAAATTAATCTGGTCCTTTGACATCGCCAAAGCCGGCAGCAAAGACATCACCGAGGTGCAAGTGGACGCGAAGACCGGCGCAATTGTTTCGGTCGAGGACGAAAGCGCGGAAGCAGAAGCCA
>JBDSIW010000529.1:0-5017 GCA_039917795.1 Verrucomicrobiota bacterium
ACGCCGTCGCCACTAAAAATGCGGAAACACTGACAGCGCGGATCGACGCAACGGTGGAGCATCTGGACCAAACGAACAAATGGCTTTCGGAAATGGACGAGTTCAAGGACACCGTCGGCGATATGCCTTCGACGGAAGCGCGCCTTGGCTTTGAGACGACAAATGTTCCGCCGGTGATTAACCGCGATGCTTCAGCCCGGCGCATTTCCGGTAAACAATAATCATCTGTTGAGAATGAAACTCTCGCGCCCACCCCGGCCGTTTTCCCCAAGGAGAGGGAGATTGGGTCCGCGTTTTGGTCTGGTGAACGGAGCAGGATTTTTCGCATTTCCTCACCACTGGGAATTTGTAGCGGCGAAACAATTAACGACTAAAGGGGATGTGCTATTCCATCGTCTCCGGGAGAGAGAGGGCGAGCATTCTTTGACTGAAAAGTTACAAAATTGAAGATCGTTTATGAAAAAGAAATCCACACCCACTTTGCTGGACTCGACCGTTCCGATCCAAGGAACGGTTTCCGCGCGCCTGCCGTTGCGGGGTTGGGCGCTGGAACTCGCCCGCCGTTGGAACAGCGGCACCTATTCACTCTTTATCCTGCACGGAAATATTTACGACGTCTTTCCCGTTCAGGAAGGAACGGAAACCACTTTCGTGGCCCTGAAAAACTTCCTGGCGCGCCGGATTTTTCCAGACCGCTCCTTTCTGCTTTTTTACGACATCGGTGATGGCCTGAGTTTCAGTTCCGCCGACATGCAGAAGCGCTTCTTTGCGTGGCTGAAAATCTACGATGAAGTCGAAGGAACTAACTTTCATCAAGTCGGGCCACCACGAGATTTCAACAAATTGGCGCCGCTTTTGCGCCGTTTCTTTTTGCGCATCGCCGATGAAAAAGGTGAAGGCATTTCGCTCATCATCGATTTTCCTGAAAAGATTATTCCCCAGTCGGCCGATTCCAATTCCAGTTACGATGAGCGAACCGCGCTAGTCACTCTGCTCAAGTGGGCAGCGTCGTCCGAAATGCGCCGCCTCGACGTCGGCATCCTCCTCGTGACCGAAACCGCCGCCAAGCTGAGCGCCGACTTGCTCCAGAATCCGCACGTCGCTCAGATCAAAATCGAACTGCCTGACGCGGAAGAGCGCGAGCGTTTTCTGGAATCGAGCACGATCAGAACACTGGTCGAGCAAAAGCCATTGTCCGAATGGAGCGATTTCTCCTCGGACGATTTGGCGAACCGCCTTTCCGGTTTGAATTTGTTGCGCATCCAACATCTGCTCGCGGAAGCAGTGCGCAACGGCCATCGCGTGACGAACGACCACGTTTCCGCGAACAAGAAAAGGTTGATCGAAGATTATTGCCAGGGATTGATCCGATTCAAGAATCCAAAGGCGGGTCTGGATTTGAACGCCGTCGCCAACCATGGTGCCGCAAAGAAAAAACTCCAGGAGCTGGCGTGGCTCATCAAAAATTTTAAGCGCGACGTGCTTGAGCGCGGAGTGCTCCTGCCGGGGCGCGTCGGCGTGGGAAAATCTTTTCTGGTGGATTGCTTCGCCAGCGAATGCGGATTGCCCGTGATGGAGATCGGCGAATTTCGCTCCAAGTGGGTCGGCGATACCGAGCTCCAGCAATCGCGCATCCTGATGACCATTCGCGCTCTTGGGCCAGTCATTGTGGTGGTGGATGAAGCAGACGCAGTTTTCGGCACCCGCGAGGCCGACGGCGACAGCGGTGTTTCCGGACGCGTGTTCGCTGCATTTGCCGCGCATATCGGCGATTCCAGTTTGCGGGGCCGGGAACTTTGGGTGGCGATGACCTCACGCCCCGATTTGCTCACCATCGACATGAAACGGCAGGGACGTTTCGGCCTCTGCATCCCGCTGTTCCCCGCGCAGAACGTGGATGACGTCTTGAAATTATTCACCACCGTCGCCGAGTTCAAAAAGCTCACGTTAACCGAGCCAATGAAACTTTACGCGCAAGCCCACCTCGGGGCGCGCGCGTTGACCGGCAGCGATGTCGAATCCATTTTGATTCGGGCCAAAGAACGCGCCGTGTTGGCGAAACGGGACGACGATCTGCAAGTGGGCGATTTGGAAGAAGCAGTTAATTCTTTTATCGATCCGCTCGACCCCGATTTACTCGCGCTTCAAGAATTGGCCGCCGTGCTTGCCTGCTCGGACCGCCGCTATTTGCCGGAGCGCTATCGGGATTTGGACCGTGGCGAGCTCACGCAAAAATTCTCCGCGCTGAAAAGCCGGTTAATGAGGAATTGAAAAGATCTGAACGACCTCTTTCGTAAAACCAACGCCGTCAGTTTTCCAAAGCTTTGGGCGGCCCGAAAATCAGTGAAGCAATCATGGCTTGTCGCACGGATCTCGAGTTCTTGAAAAGCGCTTTAGTTTCGGCGACCTCGGGCCAAATTCTCTTAGTCGTTTGCGTGGAAGTCAGGCCCACGGCGTGATGGCCGACGCCGTGCATGTGGGCCGAAACCCGCTGGCTCAATTGCGAGGCCTGCTGGTAGGAGCGGGTCGAGGCGTTGAATTCGGTGAGAACGTTTTTATGGGCGAGTGCCTCTACGGTCGTATTTTCAAACGGGCGCAAGACGGTGGCCTGATGGCAATGCGGGCAGGAGGTGACTTCCTCCATCGACGAGGCAGGAAACTCGATGTGGCCGCCGCAGTGATTGCAGTGCGCCTTGTAATATTTTGTTTCCTGGAAAATCGCGGGCACCGACATCGTGGGCTGCTCGCGTTCGATGACGATCGGTGGCCGGGAAACCGGGAATCGTCTTTCCGGGATCACGATGGGAGGCGGCGTCCGGGTCGTGGGAACAGCTCCTTCCAACATGCGACGCAATTCTTCCTCCCAATTCGTTGACGGTTTTCCAGGACGTTGAATGGACGGCGGTGAATTCCCGGATGGAGGCGGATCGCGTCGGGTGCGGGGCAAAGGATCATCGGTCGAAATGTCAGAATTTTCGCGGCGCTTCTTGATCCAATTGAATAATGCGGAGGCACCCGCGATCAGCAGGAAAATAAAGAAGGATTCTATACTCGCGAATAACATCAAATGATTTCTTAAGAATCGGCTGAGCGGAATATGGTGCCCGGCTTGCGCGAATCCAACTCATTTTAGCCGGGTTAATCCGCCGTTCCCCATTTGCAGGCGGGCGAGGATGCGAACCTGGGTCGATAAGCCATTTGCCTCGCCATAAATTTCCCCTTCTGCAGACAGATGCGGCAGGGCGTAACCCGCTATTTCTTGAGCGGCTCGACGATTTTAAAATCTGCGTCGAGCGGTGGGGAAAACAATGCGTCGTCCAGCTTTTCATTGAGCCGGGGATTTTTGAAATCGTTGCGCATGGTCGAGCCGTCGGCAAATTGCAATTCCGTGGCGCGAAGCAGAAAATCGTTCGTGCTGAAGGCGATCTTGATTTGCGACATCATGCGCCGCGCCGCGGAAGATTTTGGTTGGAGAGTCAATTCGCACACGCCGTCTTTGACATCGGTCGCGAGGATTTTGAAGCGCGACTCAAGCGCGGCACGGTCGCGCGGGAAACCGGCCTCCAGCAACGCCAGCGCGTCGCGCCATGGACCGGCCGCGGTTCCGCTCAAGGGATATTTTTCCACGCGCTTCAGTTTTGGATAGATGACCAGCATCTGGTCCGGCTGGCGCACTGCGATGGTTTGCGCCGGTTTTCCCAGTTCCCAATGGAAGCGGTTGGGCGTGGCAAACCAGACCTGGCCGGTCGAAGTCAACGGCTGGGTGAGCGACTTGAGCGAACGGGTTTGAATGAAATCGGCGGACCACGTGTGAATATTCGTCTGCGCGAGGAGCCATTGAGAAAGAAGCGCGGATGGATCGGCCGCGCGAGTGCCGAGCGGACTGAGGAGCGCCGTGATCAAGGCTAAAATTATAAATTTTCTCATTCGTTCTTTGACGCGTTGTTCTCCGGCCAGATCGGCACGAAATGATACCATTGATCCAGATGTTCGCGAATGGGTTCCTCGAAGACGCGCATGATTTCCTGGGCGAGCCGGTGCCGATTTTCCACGCTGCGCAAGGTCGGGCGATCATACGGGATCTCGGGCAAAATGTGCGCGGCGTAACCATTTTTTAATCGAGGAAGATAGACCGGGAGCAGCAGGCAACCTGAGGCGCGGGCCAGTTCCGCCGCGGCGACCGACGCGGCAAATGGTTTGCCGAATAAAGTCACGGTCGTGGCGCTGCTGGCGGGCGGGCGATCCATCAAAAGCGCGACGCTTGCGCCGGCTTCGAGTCGGCGAATAATTTCCACGAACGCGAACGGATCTTTTCCGATGACCAAGGTTTCGATTCCCCATTTCGCGCGCGCGGCCTGGCGCATGGCGGTGAGAGCGGGATCCGGTTCATCGAGAGTGATGACGAGAAGTTTGAATCCACGGTTAGCGAGGAGCGGCGCGCCGAATTCCCAATTGCCCAAATGCGGAGTGAGAATGAGCACGCCGCGCTTTTGATCTTGCGCGGCGAGAAAATGGTCCCAACCGGTTAGCTCGCTGAATAAATCATCAATTGGGATACCGCTTTCATAGCGCCAAAGATCGCTGAGCTTGATTGCGAACTGGTGGAACAGGCGTTTGCTGGCAACGAGCGCTTTTGCGTGGTCGCCGTTGAGCGCCCCCGCCAGATTTCGCGCAACCATTTCCAGTCGGCGAGGGTGAATCCGCCAATAGATTCCTGCGATTGCGCTGCACAACGCCTGCGAGACGCGCGGGGGCAGATTGCGCGCGAGCGCCAGCCCGATTCGCCAGAAAACGCTGCGATAAAAAACGGAGGCTTTGGCGGGGACGGACGCTGAAGATTTTTCTCTCACGAAGCGGATTCCATTTTGGCTCGATGCTCGACCTTTCTTCCCGCCGTGGCGCGCCACCAGATCGGCAACAAACAGATCGAGGTCAACATCGTCACCGCGATCCCCGCCGCGCAAACTTTTCCGAGGCTCGACAGACCGGCATTGTTCGACCAGGCGAGCGAGCCAAA
>JBDSIW010000530.1:0-7527 GCA_039917795.1 Verrucomicrobiota bacterium
GAATTTTCACGAGAGCGAATTCCGACGCCACGAAGAATCCGTTCAACAGCACCAGGAAAAGAACGGCCAGCAACTTGAATAGAATGGAGAGGTCAAATTCCATGTCAGAGACTGACCTCCCCGAAGATGGTTTTCAGAATGTCCTGCAAGCTGACGATGCCGATTTCCCGTTGCTCACGGCTCAAGACGACAGCCAGGCGGCGTCCGCTGCGCTGCAGACGGCGGAGCGCCTCCTCCAATCGCAGATCCTCCTGCAGGAACAAGGCAGGGTTGACGAAATCACCAGCGGGCCTGGCTAAATCCAAGTCGTCGCGATAGAGAAGTTTTTTCAGGCTGACAATCCCAATGATCTGATCGCGCCCCGAAACTTTTTTTACCACCGGGAAACGCGTCAGATTTTTTTCGCGGGAGATGCGCAAAACTTCTTTCATCGTCGTGCCGGTTTCGACGGTGATGGTGTTGGCGAGCGAAACCGTGATCTGGGCCACAGTCACATTCTGCAAATCGAGGACGCGATTAATCATGTTTTTTTCATCCAGGCTCAAACTCTGCGACGACTCCTGCATGACAAAGCGGAGTTCGTCGCGCCCTCCCGAAAGCCGGCCCGTGAAAACTTTTCCACCCGTCCACGGCAGAAGTTTTCGGGAAAACCAGGAAGCCAACGCCACGGGCGGACGCAAGATCGCGTGAATGACGCGAAACGGTTTCGCGAGCAGCAGACAAAGGCGGTTTGGAAAGAGACGGAACAAGGTCTTGGGCAGGAGTTCGCACAGGATAAAAAACAGGAAGATCGAAATTACAAAGGAGCACAACTCGAGCGCTGGCCACTGCTTCAGCCATCCGTGCAGGCTCAACGCGAGGAGCGTGAAGCAGGTGAAATTGACCAACGTGTTCCCGACGAAAATGGTCCAAAGAAAATTTTCCGAGTTCTCGAGGTAACGATGCAAAACGAGCGCGCGGACGTCTCCGCCCCGCATCAATTGGCGAACCCGCAATCGGTTCAGCGCGAACACGCCCGATTCCATTCCCGAGAAAAGAAAAGAGAGCACCATGCAAAAACCGAGCACGATGAAAAATAAAACGCTTTGGTTGCTCATTTGGCTTGGCGCTTGTGGACCGCTTCTATTAACAACTCGCGGACGCGCCTCTCGTCCACGACCTGGGCCGTGAGCCGCAATCCGCGAAAGAAAACCGACTCGCCGGCCGCCGGGACCACGCCAAGCTGGTTGACGAGCAAGCCGCTCAGCGTTTCCGCCGTTTCGACCTCGCCAATCTGCGGGAACTCGCGATGAAAATCCTCGATGCGCATGGTGCCATTGACGCGCCAGCGCCCCGCCTCAAGTTTCTCCATGACGAATCCCTGCGCGCCGCCTTCCTCCCGGATTCCGCCCGTCACCTCGGCCAAAATATCTTCCATTGTTACAAGCCCGGCCGTGCCGCCGAATTCGTCCAGCACGATGGCCACTCCACGCTGCTGGCGTTGCAAACTTTTCAGAAGTTGCAACAGGTTCATGCTTTCCGGGACAAACGACGGGAACTCGATCGCATCGACCAGGTCCACCTCCGGATCGAGCAAAAGGGCGCGCGTGTTCAAAACTCCAATGATGGTGTCGGGCGTTTCGTCGTACATGGGCAGGCGGCGATGCTTAAATTTCCGCGCCGCTCCGATCATTTCCTCGACCGACAAATCGTCGGGAATACTCGCCATCTGCGAGCGCGGCTGCATCACGTCCTTCGCGGTGCGCCGGTCGAGGTTGATGATTTCAAGAATAATTTCCTTCTCGGATTGCGCGAGCGTGCCTTGCTGGAAAGCGAGCTCGAGCAATTCCTGATATTCCTCGTCCGACACGGTGGTCTGGGGTTTCAAGAACTTGGGAACGGCGCGCAAGATCAGCGCATTCAATTTTTGCGCGACCTGTCGCAAAGGGCGAAGCGCGCCTTGCAAGATGGACATGGGCAGCGCGATGCGCAACGACCAGACTTCAGGGGCACGGACTGCGAGGGACTTGGGCGCGATCTCGACGACCAAAATAATAAAAACGAGCAGCGCTCCCAGTGTCAGAAATAGCGGCCAACCCTCCATCAAATCGAGCCAAAGTACCGTCCCCACGATTCCCGCGTTCGCAAACGTGTTGCCCATGACAATCATCGCCAGCAAATCCTGGGGTTGAGCTAGCAGTTCGGCGACAAGACGGCCGGAGCGCGGAGATTTTTCAGCCAATTGGCGTGCCCGCCAGGTGCCGAGGGAGAATAAAGCCGCCTCCGCCAGCGCGAAGAAGAAACTTGCGACGGCAAAAAAGAAAAGCACGGCGAAAGCTGTGATTAAAGTCACCGGCCCAGTATTGAACATGGAAATTGAGAGGCAAACGAAAATTCTCCCCGCTCCAAACCGTTGCAAGGAAGGGTGGAAAATTCCTTTTTCAAATAAAAAATTTGTGAAATGCTTCGCGCGTCCGAAGAAGATGCAGCCTCTGCAAGGGGCGATTTAAATATATGCAATGGTTAAATCATCTGCGGTTGAAATCAAAAGACGCGAAGGCACGCGAGCGTGCCATTAACGGTCTGGCGCAGAAAGCCGGGGTCAATGAAATCAAACTCTTCGCCGAAGCGCTTAATGACGAAAACCAGGGAGTCCGGACTGCCGCCGCCAAAGCAATCGGCATGATGCGAATCACCGGCAGCTCGCCGTGTGTTGAGGAACTTCTCCCGTGGCTGACCAACACGGATTTGGGAGTGCGCCGGACCGGCGCCACTGCCTTGAAGTTGTTGGGCTGGACTCCATCCAATGCCGAACAACGGGTGCTCAACGCCATCGCGCTGGGGGTTTTTGACCAGATTCGCTCCGACGATGAGCCGGCCATCGAACACCTTCTCGCTCTCTTGAAAATCAGTTCGCCCGCCATCCGCACGTCTGTCGCGGAAACGTTTCAGCGCCTTCAAACCCGCAGCGAAGATCCTCGCACAGTTGAGCCATTGATCGAACTCTTGGATGACCCGGACTTGCCGTTGCGCGTGGCCGCCATGCACGCGCTTTGCAAATTGACCGACCCGCGACGAATCCAGCCCCTGCTGAAACTCATCGACAATTCCGCCCCGCAATTACGGACCGGCGCGCTGGAAGCGATCGGCCGCACCGGGCGGGTGGAATATTTGCCGCGAATCGTCCCGGCTCTGAAGGATCCGAATTTCGAGGTGCGCGTCGCTGCCACCAACGCATTGAGCAAAATCAAAAGTCCCGACGCGCTCGAACCGATCACGCTAATGTTGAAAGATCCCGACACGGATGTGCGACGGACCGCGGTGGAATGCCTCGCGCGCATGCAGGACCCGCGCTCGGTGAAAGCGCTGATTTTCGCGCTGGTCGATAAGGAAAGTGTCGTCCGCCACGGTTCGGCGAATGCATTGCAAATTATTAATTTTCAATGGCGAATTTCGGAGGAAGCGCAAAAGGCGATCCCTTTTCTCGAAGCCGCGCAACGGGATGAAGAATACTGGGTGCGCGAGGCGGCGACCAAAGCGCTGGCGCGGATCAAGGCGCTGTAGATTTTCCCCTCAGTTCAAGGCGATGCCGCGCCGGATGTAGGTCGGCAAATCCAAGTCTTCCCCCCGGTGAATCGTCGGCTCGCTCTTCTCGAAACGGCCCTTGGAAATGATTTCAAGCGGCAATTCATTCTGCCGCATCCGAGCGCTGGTTTTCCTGGGGCGCGAACCATTTTGCCGTGTCAGCAATTGCTCTTTCCGTTCCTCCGTCATCTCGGGCGCGGGCGCGACAATCCGGGAAGCTGGCCGCGCGTTCGGAGAGGATTCCATCCACTGCGAAGGCGTTTCCGCAGGAGCGGACAAAGCCGGTTTGGCAGCGCGCGGGGCGGGAGAAATTTTTTCTTCGCGCACCGATTTGCCGGACGCCACCAGGGTGACCGACAACCGGTTTGAATAAGCCTCTTCAATCGCGGCGCTGAAAATTACATGCGCGTTATCGCAATGCCGGTTGATTTCCCGCATCACGGAGTTGACCTCCGACATGGTCAGGTCCATTCCGCCACACAAGCTGACGAGCAACGAATCGGCGTCCTCCAAAACTTTTCCCCCGTCCAAGAGCGGATGGGTCAACAATTTTTCCAGCACAAGCTGGGAGCGGTTTTCCCCGGCAGCCTCGGCCGAGGCGAAGCACGTTTCGGCGTGGAAACCGCTCGCGACCGCGGCGAGGTCCGCGAAATCCGCATTGATCAAACCGGTTCGCGTCAGCAAACGGGCAACCCCAAAAACCCCTTCGGCCAGCGACCGGTTGGCCACATTAAATGCGTCGAGCACAGTCGTCTGGGCATCGATCAATTGGAAAACTTTCTGGTTCGGCAGGCAAATGACCGCGTCCGCCGCCGACCTGAGTTGTTGGAAGCCGAGAAGCGCCTGGCGCTGGCGGCGACCGCTTTCGAATTCAAAGGGCAACGTCACGACGCACAACACCTGGGCACCGGCTTCCTTGGCGACGCGGGCAAGGATCGCACTCGCGCCAGTTCCCGTTCCCCCGCCCATGCCCGCGACGACGACCACCAGTTTTGCGCCCTCGCAAAGTTCGCGCAGCTTTTCCGATTCCCCTTCCGCCGCCGCGCGACCGACTTCGGGATCGCCGCCCGCGCCCAGCCCATAAGTCGTGTCGCCGCCGAGACAAAGCTTTTCGGGGGCGCAACACATGGCGAGTGATTGGGCGTCCGTGTTCAACGCGATGAACGTCGCGTCCCACGACGCGTCACGCGTCATGAAATCCAGGGCATTGCAACCCGCACCGCCCACGCCAAAAATGCGGAGCGACTTTTTTTTCCCTGCATCCATGCCGTTTGCATCAGTTGAATTTTTCATATGCGTTCAATGCGGAACATTTCCGAGATCATGCGAAGGCGGTTGAACAGGAATCCGCCGGCCCGACGGCGTTTCTGCTGGAGCGAACCGAATTTCGCCAGGCCAATGGCAGAGGAAAATTCCGGTTGGTCCAGCGCGGAAGTAATCCCATTGATGGAATTGGCCTTGCCCAGCGCAGCGGGGAGTTGAAAAATTTTCTCGGCGAGATTTTGGATTTTCGGGATGCGCGCTCCGCCGCCACAGATGTAAACCCCGGCGCGCACGTAATCGAGCAACCCGGCGTGCGCCAAATCCTGCTCAATGATCTGGAAAATTTCCTCGATGCGCAGCGACATGATTTGCCGCAAATGTTCGAGGTTAATCGTCTTGCCCGCCTGCCCAAATTCGCTGTTGATCACGACGGTTTTGCCTTTGACCGATTCGTCAAGGATGGCGGTGCCATGCTCGATCTTGAGCTGCTCGGCCCGGCCCATTGGAACTTTCAGGCCGATGGCGAGATCGTGCGAAATGTGGTCGCCGCCCAGCGCAAGGACGCCAGTGTGTTTGATGATTCCATCGCAATAGACCACGTATTCGGTGGTGCCGCCGCCGAAGTCAATGACGAGCGCGCCCAATTCTTTCTGCTCGTTAGACAGCAACGCGAGGGACGACGCCATGCCGTTGAAGACGATGGTTTCGATTTCGAGTTGGAGGCCGCTCACCACGCGGATCGGATTCTGCAGGCGATTGATGTTGCCGTGAATGACATGAACATCGACTTCCACGCGCGCGCCGCACATGCCGACCGGATTCAAAATCCCGTCCTGGCCATCCACGTGAAAATGCTGGCGTATGGCGTGAACCACATTGTTTTCGGTCGGCAGATTGATGGCCTTGGCGTTCTTGATCACGTCATGCACGTCTTCGTCCGTGATTTCGCGGTCCGCAGAAACCACGGGATGCACGCCGCGATTATTGAACCCGCGCACATGGCTGCCAGTGACGCCGAGGTAAACGCTGCGGATTTCCGCGTTGGACATTTGCTCCGCCTCGACGATGGCGTTGCGGACATCTTCCTCGGCGGCGCTGGCATCGGCGATCTCGCCCTTGCGCACACCGCGCGAGCGCGATTGACCAAGGCCGATGATGTTCAAGCTGCCGGCGGCATTCATCTCGCCGACAACGGCGCAAACTTTTGAGGTGCCGATTTCCAAGCCGACAATGATGTTGGATGAATCAAACATTTTTTTTCCTGTTGCGTGAAGGTTTGACAATTTTGGCGGGGAGAAGCGGAACGGGCCCAGCCTCGACGAGACGAAGCGGAAGATTATTGGAAATCGAAAGATCAAGCATCGCAATCGCCCTGCCCTGCTTCTGGTATTGGTCGAACACGAGATTCCACCGACGGAGCTGCTGCTCAAACGGGTGGAGCGAGAAAATAATCTGGGCGCCATGGCTCGTGTAAACTTCCAGAATCTCCGGCGTGGTCACGTTGATCCGCTGGAGTTCCGCCAGGCCCGCCATCGGCGAGTAATCGAATTTGGAAATCAACTCGAGCGCCGCGCGCACCTGCAACGAGTCCACGCGACGACCGGGACGAAGTTCGTTCATGCTCAGTCCCGAAATAATCGGCAGCACTTCATTTTGGATCGCCGGCGCCGCCGCCCGCAGTCGCGGATCAAGGGGCAACATGACGAAACCATTTTCGTCCAGGTGATAAATCACTTGTTCAATACCGCCACCCGCCAACGCCTGCATCGCGATCACTTGCGCCACCGGTTCCCGTTCCACGATGCGGACGCGCAAGATCCGGGGAAGCACCCGTTCGATCGCGGCGGATTGAATCCAGGGGACCAGTTCCAGGTCGCGCTTCACGCGAGCTAAATCGAGCGCGAGCAGATTTTGCCCATTCTTGACCGTGGCCCAGCGGCGAAAATTTTCGAGGGCGATCACTCCATCGGTTTGAATCTCGATTTGCTGGATGGCGAACGCGTCGTTCTCGTAAATCAGCCGGTCCAAAACCCATTCGCCACCGCGCCAGAGCACAAAGAGAATTGCCACCAGCGAAAAGGAAATGCTCAGGCCCAATCCGGCCAGGCGGAATCGGGCCGCCCGCGTCTGGCTGGAGCGCAATTTCACGTTGAGCAAATGCGGACGGTCGAAGCGGCGGTTTTTTGATTTTCGCTTAAACCACATCCTATTTCTTCCTCCGCATTGCGAGATCGATCATGCGCTGGCAAAGTTGCGCGTAATCCAATCCCGCCGCCTTGGCCGCTTCCGGGAGCAGACTCAATTCCGTCATCCCCGGCAGCGTGTTGACTTCCAGCACCACCGGGTCGCCCCCCGCGCTCACCATCACGTCCACGCGCGCATAATCTCGTCCTCCCACTGCTTCGAACGCGGCCAGCGCGGCGTCCTGGATTTTTTTAGTCGTGGTGGAATCAAAATCCGCCGGGCAGAAATGTTCGCTCGCGCCCGCCGTGTATTTGTTTTTGTAATCGAACTCCCCCTGTTTGACCCGCACTTCAACCACCGGCAAAGCTTTGCCATCGAGGATTCCCACGGTCGTTTCGCGCCCGACGATTCTCTCTTCCATCAGCACCTGGGAATCGAACCGCAACGCCTCGGTCAGCGCCGCCTGCCAATTCTCCACGCGGTCCACGAATTGCAAACCGACGCTCGAACCCTGCC
>JBDSIW010000531.1:0-2763 GCA_039917795.1 Verrucomicrobiota bacterium
CGTATCTCCCAAAAACAGCAAATCTCTTTTAATCGCACCCCTCAGCCGATCATTGTTCTCCGCGAGCATTGACTTTGGCGGAAGCGCGCTGGTTAATTCTGGTTCGCATGAAATTATTAATCCGACTCGTCCTTCTCGTGGCCTGCTCGACTCCCGGCCTCTCTCTATCCCGTGCGGAAAACTCTCCCGGCAATGCCGATGTCGGCGACAACAAAGCCACCCCCCCCAGCCGCATCAAAGCGGCGAAGGATTTCAAAGTCGAACTGCTCTACTCCGTCCCGGGCGGAGAGCAAGGCTCGTGGGTGAATCTCTGCGTGGACCCAAAAGGCCGGATCATTGCCAGCGATCAATACGGCGGGCTTTACCGGTTCGCGCCGCCCGCTCCCGGCCAACCGCTCGATCCGGCCAAGGTGGAAAAACTCCCCGCCGAAATCCGCGCCGCGAACGGTTTGCTCTGGGCATTCGACGCGCTCTACGTGGCGGTGAACGATTACCAAAAGAAAATCGACAGCGGACTTTATCGCATCACGTCCTCCAAGGGGGACGACACGCTCGACAAGGTGGAGAAGCTGCGCGCGATCAATGCGCAGGGCGATCATGGCGTTCACGCACTCCTGCTTTCGCCGGACAAAAAATCGCTCTTCCTCATCACGGGCAACGGCACCACGCCCACGGAAGCGAGTTCTTCGCGCGTGCCGTTGCATCGCGGTGAAGATCATTTGCTGGCGCGCATGCCGGACGGACGCGGTTTTATGCGCGACGCGCTGGCACCCGGTGGTATCGTTTATCGCGTCTCGCCGGATGGAAAAGATTTTGAGGTTTACTCCTCGGGCTACCGGAACATTTTCGATGGCGCATTCAATCACGACGGCGAATTGTTCACCTACGACGCGGACATGGAATATGACTTCAACACCCCGTGGTACCGGCCCACGCGCATCAATCACGTCACCAGCGGCAGCGAATACGGCTGGCGCAATGGCGCGGGCAAATGGCCCGAGTTTTATCCCGATAGTTTGCCCGCCGTTTTGAACATCGGTCCCGGTTCCCCGACCGGCATGACCTTTGGCTACGGCGCGAAATTCCCGGCGAAATATCAGGAATCACTTTTCGCCATGGACTGGAGTTGGGGCAAACTTTACGCCATTCACCTTCAGCCCAAAGGCTCCAGCTACTCGGCGACGAAAGAGGAATTTCTTTCTGGCGCGCCGCTGCCGCTGACAGATGCGATCATCCATCCGCAAGATGGCGCGATGTATTTCGCCATCGGCGGACGCAAGGTGCAGTCGGGTTTTTATCGAGTCACCTACACTGGCAGTGAATCGACCGCGCCGATGAAGATTCCCGTTTCGTCCGCAGGGGCCAAGGAGCGAAAACTCCGCCACGAACTGGAAAGTTTTCATGGAAAACAAGATCCCAAGGCCGTGAAAACCGCGTGGCCGGAACTCGACAACGCCGACCGGTTTATCCGGACGGCTGCGCGCGTCGCCATCGAACATCAGCCCGCGACCGAATGGGCCGAGCGCGCTTTGAGCGAGAAGAATTCCGCGCGCCAGACTGAGGCGCTTCTCGCGCTTACCCGCGTCACGGGCATCGACCCGCAACACCGCAAGCCGAACGACCCGCCCGTGGACAAGGCGATGCAGGGAAAAATCATCGAGGCGCTCCTGAAGCTGGATTGGAAAAAGCTCGAGCGCGAGCAACGCGTCACGCTCGTCCGCACTTACGAAATCTGCTTCGTGCGCTTTGGCCGGCCCGATGCCGCGGTGGTGAGCCGCGTCCTGGCGCAACTCGATCCGCAATTTCCCGCGCCGACGTTTGACTTGAACTGGCTGCTTTGCGAAACGCTGGTTTACCTGCAATCGCCGAGCGTGGCACCAAAGGCCATTGCCCTGATGAAGAACGCGCCCGGACAGGAGGAGCAAATGGAATACGCGCGTTCGCTGCGGTTTCTCAAGACCGGCTGGACCACCGCTCTCCGCACCGCGCAGTTTGAATGGTTTTTGAAAGCGGCGAACTATCGCGGTGGCGCGAGCTTTGAAAAGTTTTTGGAATTTATTCGCACCGATACCGAGGCGAGTTTGACCGCGAGCGAAAAGACCGATTTGCAAACCGTGCTCGCGAAGAAGCCGGAAAAGAAATCGCCGTTAGCCGCGATGGCCGAGGCGCTGGGCGGGCGCACCAACATCACGGATTGGAAACTCGATCCCCTCGCGACGGCGGCGGAACGCGGATTGAAGGAGCGCGATTTCGATAATGGGCGCAAAATGTTCGGTGCCGTTGGATGTTTCGCCTGCCATCGCTTTGGCAATGAGGGCGGCATGACCGGGCCCGACCTCACCGGCGCCAGCGGACGCTATTCGCCCCGCGATTTTCTCGATCAGGTGCTGAACCCGAGCAAAGAGATCAACGAACAATTCGTGCCGATGGTCATCACCCGCAAGGATGGCGAAACGGTCACCGGCGTGATCGTGAATTTGAATGGCGACAACGTGATGGTGAACACCGACCCAGCGAATCCATTCCAGCAGGACACGATTGATCGCAAGCTGGTCAAGAGCATCGAGCCGTCGAAGACTTCGCCGATGCCAGAAGGTTTGCTCGGCCCGCTCACGCAGGAGGAAATTCTGAACCTCACCGCTTACGTGCTCTCGGGCGGCGACCGGAAACACGCGATGTTCCGTTAACCCCCGGAATCGGATCAGCCAGTTTCTTCTTAGCCGTGGCATTTCGACGAGCAGGAGATTTCCGTGATGAGCGGCG
>JBDSIW010000532.1:0-8593 GCA_039917795.1 Verrucomicrobiota bacterium
GAGCAGGATCGCGCTGTAGCCGCCCGCGACCAACACAAACGACGATGACCAGATCTTTTTCACGACAGGAAATTGGTGGCCCCACAAAAACCCGAGCAACACGGATGCAATGCCAAAGGAAAACAAATAGACCAGTTTGCTTTTGTCGCTCTGGCTCACACTTCGCAGAAGCAATCCGGCAAAGGCACCAAACAAGCAGGTCGCAATCGCGGGTATGGTGCTCAAAAGACCCTCGGGATCGTAATAGGTGTCCCACTTTTTCCCGGGCAGGTATTGAAAATCCAGATGGTTGGCGAGGTTCAAGCCAGGCTCGAACTTGCCGCTGGTTTTTTCTGCGGTGCTGTTGAAACGCACTTTCGTCCAAAGCCACGCGGGGTGGTCGCGAATTGTGGAAATGTTTTTTTCCTCGCGGAATGAGGCGGCCAAATTCTCGTCGCCCGCGTCTGCCGCCATTTTTGCGAGATGACTGTTTGCCAGCTGGATATTTCGAATCGGAACAAAATTCATCAGCGCCCAATAGCCGACAAGCAAACCAACCGCGATGGCCGCCATTGCTTTCGGTTTGAAGAAAATAAAGATCAAACTTCCAAATAAATAACAGAGCGCGATTCGATTCAACACGCCGAGCAACCGAATGTCCGGCCACGGATTTGAGGATCCTCCGGAATAAAGCAATGCCACGACGAAAAGCAGGACAAAGCGCCGGAATAACCTTTTCAACGCGTCGCCCCGACCACCAACGGCGATCTGTTTGGTCAGCGAAAAAACCATCGATACGCCCATGATGAAAACGAACAGCGGAAAAATCAGATCTTCAAAATGAAATCCCGCCCAATCGACATGTTCCAGTTGTTCCACGATGTAAGCGGCGAGCGAAAAGGATTTCGTGGATTCGGGTGCGGCGGCAGCGCCTCCGTTGGCCATTCGGTTCAATGCGTTGAACAATCCGTCGGCACCAATGATCCAGAACATGTCGAAGCCGCGCAAGGCGTCCACCGACATGAGGCGCGGGGTGGTGAAGGCTGTGACGGGTTCGCGTTTCGGAAAAGAATCAGGGGTGGCGTCTGGCATGGGCTACCAGTAGGGAAAATGGTTCCCTACTTCAAGCAACAAAAGTGGAATCGTTCTTCAGGGACAGGAATGAAGTCACGATGGAAGTTATTTTCTGCGCGGGTTCAGCAGGCGATTTCTCGCGCTTCCAAACTGAACAGGTGCGGCTATCGCCGGGTTTGCTCGTGAAATCAGCGGGCCGTTCCGCGCCCGGTTTGCTAAAACACGTTTTAAAAGTTTTCCCGTCCACTTCGTATATTCCGAGTTGCGTCTCACCTTTGTTCGGCCCTTCCGTCATCTGATAGTTGATGGTTTTTGGTTTCTTGGACGGATCAATCGTGATCTTCGCTTTGAGGAAGACCTGGTCTCCCATTGTTGTTGTGGTTTCGTTTCCTTGGCAGACGCGTTTCATTTGCTTTCGGATTTCCTCGGACATCGTCAGGCCATCCGCTGTGCCCGAAACCATCGACCATTCGCCGTGGAGCAGGGTTAAATCTTTTTTCGCAGCGTCGGAGTCGGCACCCCTGGCCGACGAGATAACCAATACTGCTATCGCGATGAGAAGTGGGTTACGCAGCGTTTTCATTTCGTAGTTGTGTTGATCAGCTTGTCATGGCGTCAACATCCAAAAAATTTTAGACGGATGTGCCCTCGAATGGTCGCCGCCGTTCCGCAACCTCTCGGCCACGGGAAACGTCGCCCTTGGAATTATTGTGGAGCCGGAGCAGGAGCCAAGTCGTTGCGGTTGGTCGTGGTGCCGGATTGGCCAACGCTTTGACTGGAACTCGCCGGGTTGGGATCGCTTGACTGGCTGTGGGTTCCCGCAGCGTCGGCGACCCCTTCAGAATTGGGTGTGAAATAAAACTTCGCGCGATCGTCATTCGAACGGGAGCTTTCGCAGCCAGCGGCGGCTAATCCCAGCAACGCGGCAACGATCAATATGTTTTTTTTCATAAAATACCTTTTTTTTCGTTGATCGAAGGGTAGCGCGGGAACATCCATTCTCAATAGTGCGACCTCTGGTAATTGCATGAGGCGAGGGGCGCGAGCGAGGAAGGGAGATTGCCTATCATGATTTTTTTGAGCGCCCTGTTTTTTCCGAATCAGTGGAGATCAAATGACGGGAGTTCTGGAATCGCGCCAGGAAGCGCGGACGCGGAACAGTCGTTCGAATATGATGGAAGGTGTGAGACAATTCCCGGCGCTGCGCATTGCTGTCCTTGACGAGATTCTCCTTTGAAGGGGATTCCAGTTTCTTTTCGGGCGGCTTGGTCGAGCGTGAGCCGTGTTTGCGAGAATAGACCTGAGTAAATTCCGCTCCAAAAAATAGAATTTGCGCCGAATAATAAACCCAGAGCAAAACAATGACGAGTGATCCGGCCGCACCGTAAGCGGAGGCGGCGGCCATTTTCCCGAGATAAACGCCAAGCCCGATCTTGCCCGCGACGAATAAAGCCGCCGTGAGAACCGCACCAATCCAGACGTCGTGCCACGGGATGCGGACATCCGGCAGAAACTTAAAGAGCATGGCAAAGAGGAGCGTGACGGTGGCAAAGGAGATTACGAGGGCCAGGATTTTCATCAGCACCGCCAAACCCGGCAAGTGGCCAATTACGAAATTGGAGGCGATGGCCAATCCGGCTTCCAGCAGCAACGAGATGAGCAGCAGGAAGCCAATTCCCAGGACCATGCTGAAGGAGAGAAAATATTTTTTGATGAAGGCGAAAACTCCGCTGGCCGAACTTTCCTTCACGTTCCAGATCGTGTTCAGCGCGTCCTTGAGTTGAATGAAAACCCCCGCCGCGCCAAAGATCAAGGTGGCGAAACCCAGCAACGTGGCGACGGTGCTTTGCGCCGGCTTTTGTGCCGCTTTGATCATCGATTGAATGGCCTCGGCGCTCTGTTCGCCGACCATTCCCCGCACTTGCGCGATGATTTGTTGCTGGGCATCCGCGAAAACCAAACCGGCGATCGTGATGGCAATGATGATGAGCGGGGCGATGGAGAAAACCGTGTAATAAGATAACGCGGCACCAAGCCGGGGCGCCTTGTCCGCCATCCATTCGGTGGCGGTTTCCTTTAAAATTCCAAAGACGTTGTTGAGTGCTTTCATGCGCTTTCCTCACTGAAGAACGAGGGGGGCGCACTTTCAATCCGGCGACTGCTTATCTTTGCGTCCAGCGATCCCCGACGCGTTTCAAAGCGCCGGTGTTCGGTTGAGCGCGCTGAGCACCGCCTTGATGGAGGCGAGTTCGATATTGGTATCCACGCCCGCCCCCCACTTGGAACGTCCATCGCCGTGTTTGATTTGAATGTAGGCGATGGCTGCGGCCTCTTCGCTCGCGGCGAGAGCATGCTCGCTGTAATTCGTAATCTCAAAACGGGAAATGCCTGCGCGGGTAAAGGCATGCACGAACGCGGCCAGCGGTCCGTTGCCTTCCCCGGAAATCTCAATGGGCTGGCTGTCGCGGAGCAAATTCGCCCGGCAACGCACATTTCCATCGCGGCTCTCCGTCTCGAAGCTTTGAAGTTGCCACGGTTGATTGCGCTCGATGTATTCGCCCCAGAACATCGCTTTCAATTCCGCGCCGCGAACTTCACGGCCCAGGCGATCCACTTCGTCGTTGGCAATGGGGCCGAACTCGCGCTGCATCTCTTTCGGGAGTTCGATGCCAAATTCGCTTTCGAGGAGATAAGCCACGCCGCCTTTGCCGGATTGGCTGTTGACGCGGATCACTTCGCGATACTCGCGGCCGATGTCCGCCGGGTCGATCGCCAAATAAGGAACGTCCCAGGTTTTCCGTTCGCCTTGCTCCCACTCGGACAGACCTTTCTTGATCGCGTCCTGGTGGGAGCCGCTGAATGCGGTGAAGACCAATTCGCCGGCGTAAGACTGTCGTGGCGGAACGGTCATGCCGGTGCAACGCTCATAAACTTCGATCAGTCCACTGAGGTTGGAAAAATCCAACTGCGGATCAATGCCGTGCATGTAAAGGTTCAAAGCGACGGAGACTACATCGAGATTTCCGGTGCGTTCGCCATTGCCGAAAAGCGTTCCCTCCACCCGGTCCGCGCCCGCGAGCAAGCCTAATTCCGTGGCCGCGACCCCAGTGCAACGGTCGTTGTGCGTGTGCAAACTGATGATCAGCGAATCGCGATTCCTGAGGTTCCGGCACATCCATTCGATTTGATCCGCGTAAACATTTGGCATCGCAATCTCGACCGTGTCCGGCAAATTCAAAATCATTTTGCGTTGCGGCGTCGGTTGCCAGACATCCATGACCGCTTCACAAATCTCTTTCGCGAATTCCACTTCGGTGGCGCTGAAACTTTCCGGAGAATATTGCAGCATGATTTCCGTGCCGGGAAGGCGGGCTAATCGCTCCTTGATCCATCGTGCGCCCTGCACGGCGACCTGGATAATTTCTTCCTTCGACTTGCCGAATACGACCCGGCGCTGGGCTGGCGAAGTCGAATTATAGAGGTGAATGATCGCTTTCCTGGCACCGACGAGCGATTCCACCGTCTTCTCAATGAGATCCTCGCGTGCCTGGACCAACACCTGCAGCCAGACGTCCTCCGGGGCGCGGTTTTCCTCGATCAGCCGACGGTTGAAAGCGAACTCGGTATTCGAGGCCGATGGAAAGCCGACTTCGATTTCCTTGAACCCACAAGCGACGAGGGTTTGAAAAAGTTCGAGCTTCTGGCCGACATTCATGGGGACCGCGAGCGCCTGGTTGCCATCGCGCAAATCGACGCTGCACCAGCGGGGCGCGTGGGTGAGCACGCGATTTGGCCATTGCCGATCCGGCAATTTTATCGGCGGATAGGCCCGATACTTTTTCGAGGGATCTTTCAACATAGGTTTCTTGAATTGGATTCAGGCAAACAAAAACCCCACCGCCCTATGGCAGTGGGGTTTCAAAAATTATCGTGAACGAAATTAAAACCCAACCGTCACGCCGTAAAGCAGCGCTTGGAGCGACAGGCGTAGGTCTAAATTGCGATTCACGCGTAAGCTTTAGCGGCTCACCCAAGCCGGGTCAATTGGATATTTTGGAGACAACACTCCGAACGGAAGGGCATTTCCTGGACTCTGGAAGAGTCCAGAACTTGCAGGCTGGAAGCCTGCGCTACGCCGGAGCGCCGCTCTGCCGTCATTCACAATATTTTTGGCCGCCATTTCTCTACTTCAAAGTTTTTAGATAACTGAACAAATTTGAAACGTCTTCCGGTTTCATCGCATCGAGCAAACCTTCCGGCATCAACGACGTCCTCGTAAATGCTCCACGTTTTATTTTGTTCCGCGCGATGTGGATGTCTTCGCTGCCGATCTGCCGCAAAACGATTTCAGCTGGATCCTGTGAAACCAAAAAGCCCTCGATCAAATCGTTGTCTGAAGTTTCGGCGCGATAGCGATAGTAACCGGATTCGACTGCGGCGTTCGGGGTGAGAACTGATCGGAGCAAGCCTTCGGTCCCCACCGCCCCAGCTCCGCTGAGGGTTGGGCCGATGTTCGCGCCCTCGCCGCGAACGCTGTGGCAAATCATGCAAGCGGTCGTAAAAAGCGCCTTGCCTTTGGTCGTGTCGCCGGGCGCATCCGCGTATTCGCGATACTGCGCAAACTTCGCTTGGACCGCGCGCGCCTCCACCATCGGAAGCAGCGGCGGAACATCGCGTGAGTTTTCCACTTTTGCCTGCCCACTAAGTCTGCCCCAGTCATCGCCGGAAAAATAGTGGACCAGCCCGGCAGGAAGCGCCTCGCCTTTGAAACTGATTTGCCACGCTGCGCGAATTTCGTCAGCCGACCGGGCCACATTCCAAATGCGATATTCCGCGAGCACGCCGGATGTCCCGCGGCCGGGCGATGTCCGGCCAATGTTCAAATCAGAAAACGGATCGCCGAGGCGCGAACCTTTCGTGGGGTCGGGTTCGCCGTTGCAGTAGAGGCGAAATTCCCCGGTCGCGTCCCGGGTGACGGCCAGATGCGTCCAGACATCCGACTCGATTTTCCTGGTCGCAATAATTAAATCGCCCCGTTGCGGCCCGGCATAAACGCGGAGCAATCCACCGGCAAAATTGAAATCGGCGCTGCCCGGCGCGCCCAGGATTCCATCTTCATTCCCGATTTCAGGATCGAGCTTGATCCAAGTTTCGACGGTGAATGGCCCGGCCAGCTGAATTTTTTCTTCCACGTAATCGTCCTTGTGTCCGCTCAGGCGCAGAACGGGACGCGTGTCTCTGCTTAACTCGGCGCGAAACGCCGCGAGTTCAGGATCGTCTCCCAGGATGGTTTTTAATTTTTCGAGCGAATACTCGTCCAAGCCAGCTTTCTCCATTTCCCCGCGCTTCACGGCGTTGAGCAGCGCGCGGCTGCTGGATTCCGAAGTGGTCAAGCGATCCACGGCCACCTTCCGAAGAGAGGCGGGAAGGATGGGCCAGATCTCCACCATCAACGGAAAGGCGCGTTCGCTCCGGTCGGAGGCAAGCGCGACGATTGCTTCCTTTTGCAAGGCGTCGCCAGATTTTCCGCTTAAGGCCAATCGCTGAAACAATTCGACGCGGTGCGCGCCCATCTCGCGCAGTGCTTTCAGGCCGGCGAGTTGGCGCTCCGGGGTCTGCCCGGCGCGAGTTGTGTAATCCGAAACTTCGGGTTCGAGTTCGCCCAGGCGGAAGACGGTCGCGAGTTGAACCAGCAATTGTTGGTTTTCATCTTTAGGATCACGACGCACGAGCGCTCTGGCAGCTTCGGCCAAATTTGGAGCAAGTTTCGATTGATCCGCCTTTCTGCGAAGATTCAACATCGTTCGCAAAACCGGCACTTGCGTTTCCGGGTTTTGCAGGATGGCAGCGAGAATTTCTCCAACGTTGGGGTCATCGGCGAAATCGGCCAGCAAGGTCAATTCTTCTTCAGCGAGAGGGCGTTTCAGTTCCGGCACCGCGCGCGCCAGACGAATCGCCCCATCCTTCCCGCCAACGGCAAGATGACAAAGCACGCGATTTTCCAGCGGGACGTTTTCGCCCGGCCTCGAATTTAGGAATGCTCGGAGTTGTTGCGGATTTTTCTCCAGCGCGGCGCGCACAAGGCTGCGCTCAAACGCGCGGTCGGCGGCCGGGCCCGCGGCAAAAGTCGTTTCCCCGCCTTGCTGGGTCTTGATCACGGGCCCGTCGAGTTGGACGCCGCCGAGTCGCACCAGCAGTTCGATGACGCTCGCATCCGGCTCACGGATGCCACCGAGCGTGCGGATCACTTCGGCGCGAACTTGCGGATCAGAATCCACCACGAGCGGAGCCAGCAGGGCGACGACCTTTTTCGCAGGAAATTTTTGCGTGGCAAGAATCCTTACCGCCTCTCGCCGGGCATCGCGGCTCTTTTCCTGGGTCAACTCCTGAAGTGTGGACATCTCAACTTTCTCCAGGCCTTCCAGCGCCCAAAGAGCATTCAGCCGGGAGAATTGTTCATCGGCTGCGGAATTTTCAGCCATTTTTTTCAAGGGCGGGACCAGCTTGATGGCGCGGCGATCAGCAATTTGCCGCAGAGCTGCGCGTGCTTCCCAGGTCGTGCTGGAGGACAGGTGTTTCGGCAAATCTTTTTCCGGGACGCGGGTGAGGTCGGGGATCTCTTTCCTCGGCATGGCGACGTGACGAACCCGCCAGATGCGGCTGCGGACCTTGTCGCGCTCAGGATCGGTGCGTGGAACTTCATTGTGAGAAATAATTTTGTTGTACCAATCGAGAATGTAGAGACAGCCGTCCGGCCCAAATTGAATCGCGATGGGGCGGAACCACGGATCAGCGCACAGGACAAAATCAGCCCATTTTTCCAGCCGATAGCCGGTGCCATTCGCGATAATTTTGATCGACTGAATTTTCCCCGTGATCGGATTGGCGACGTACATCACGTCGTGAAAAGGAGCGGGGAAGCCGTTCATGTCCTCGGACAATGCCAGCCCGGACAACCCGGTCCCGCCCATTTCAAAGTCAGTGAGCGCAGGTTGCCAGGGCGAATACGACTTTGCCTTGTGCATCCCGATTCCGGGGTACGAACCGCCGAGGTAAAGCGGCACAACCGGGTAGCCAAGAACGTTTGCTTCCTGGATGAACATTTCACCGCGACGATCGGTCACAAATCCCCAGATGTTGTTCAAGCCCGTCTCGACGATTTCGAATCGCGAACCATCGGGCTTGAACCGCGCCATCTTGCACTGGTCAAACTGCACCGTCGTTCCTTCCCGCGTTTTGACCTGGGACGAGTTGAAAGCGCCTTGGGCGAAATAAATCCAGTCGCCCGGACCGCGGGTAAATTGGTGCGGCATCAAATGCGAGTCCTGAATCCCAAAACCGGTCAGCAAAAGCTCCTTCTTGTCGGCGTGTCCGTCGCCATTCGTATCGTGCAGGAAAAAAATGTCAGCGCCTTGCCCGACGATCGCGCCGTCGCGGTAAGGGAGAATACCCATCGGCATCGCCAGACCGTCAGCAAAGGTGCGCGGATTCTGGCGACCTTTTTTTGTTGGAGTATCAATGACGAGAACCCGGTCTCTGC